>NZ_JAAOQS010000071.1:0-49267 GCF_011603105.1 Rhodococcus sp. A14
GGTCCGGGCGCGAACAGCGGCCCGGACCCGCCACCCGCTGGCGTGGTTTCACTCGATCCTGACCCGCAAACGCGGTGTTGCCGTCCAGACGCCGCCCGCCAGTGCCGGTGAGGTGCTCGAACGTCTCGTCGACATGCCGCTCAGCGTCTGGACCTACGGTTTCGATCACGAATCGGTGCGGCACCTGGGCCCGATGGCACAGGATTTCGCCACCGCATTCGGTCTCGGTTCCAACGACCGCCGCATCGCGATGGTCGACGCGAACGGGGTGTGCATGGCGAGCATCCAGGCCCTGTACCGGCGCGTCATCGCGCTCGAAGCGGAAGTGGAACGCCTGCGGAGGTAGCGTCCGAGTCCGGTTTTGCGTCCCGGCGTCCGCCCGGCCGCCACCAGTTGGCGTTGCCCAGCAGGTACATCGTGGCAGGCACCAGCACCATCCGCACGATCGTCGCGTCGATGAGGACCGCGGTCGCGAGGCCGACGCCCATCATCTTCACGGTCACGTCCCCGTCGAGCGCGAACCCGGCGAACACCGCCACCATGATTGCCGCGGCGCTCGTGATCACCCGGCCCGTCGACGCCAGTCCCTCGACGACGCTCCGATGCGAGTCGCCCGTGTCGAGCCAGCGCTCACGTATCCGGGAGAGCAGGAACACCTCGTAGTCCATCGACAGTCCGAACAGGATGGTGAACATCAGGATCGGCACCCAACTCGACACGGGAAGCGCGTGCGGAAGTCCGAGTAGCTGCGCGCCCCAACCCCATTGGAACACCATCACCATCACGCCGTAGGCGGCGGCCACCGACAGCAGGTTCATCACGGCCGCCTTCACCGCGACCACCGGCGCGCGGAACACGAACGTGAGCAGCACCACCGACAGTGCGACGACGAACGCGATCACCAGCCACAGCCGTTCGGCGAGGCGGGCGGAGATGTCGGCGAACGTCGCGGTGAGTCCGGTGACGTGGACGCCGTCGGCCGCGTCGGACCGGATCCGCTCCAGCAGTTCGGTACTGCGGGGGTCGCTGGGACCGGTGGTCGGCTGCACCGAGATCAGCGCGGCCGTCGAGTCGGCGTTCATCAGTACGGGCGTCACCGAGGCCACCCCGGGTTCGGCTGCCAGTTCGCGCGCGAGGGCCGGAAGCTCCGCTGCCGGAACCTTGTTCAGGTCGACCGCCACCATCAGGGGTCCGTTGGCGCCGGGCCCGAACTCGGAGTCGATAAGGTCGTACGCCTGACGGATCGTGTTGGCGGCCGGCGCGCTGCCCGCGTCCTGCGGCCACGTCCGCATGCCCAGAACCGGCGCGGCCAGGAGGAGCAGCACCCCGAGCGCCGTCAGGGCCCACAGCCACGGGCGGCGGCTCACCCGGATCGCCCACCGTTCCGTCAGCGGCGACGTCGTGCGACGTTCGGCCCGGGCACGGGACCGCTTGCCCAGCACCCGCGTGCCCGCCAACCCGCACAGTGCGGGAACCACCGTGACCGAGGTGAGCATCACGATGCCGACCATCGCGAATGTGGCGTAGCCGAACGACGCGTACATCGGCAGCCCGGACAGTCGCAGCCCGAACAGGGAGACGAGGACGGTGGTGCCGGCGAAGATCACCGACGTCCCGGCCGTGGAGTTGGCGGCCGCGACGGCGTCCCGCACCGACATGCCGGCCCGCAGTCCCTCCGTGTACCGGGTGACGAGCAGCAGCGCGTAGTCGATCCCGACGCCGATGCCGACCATCGTGGCGATGGTCGGGGCGATGGTGCTGATGCTGGTGAACCCGGCCATGATCGTGATGAGCCCCGACCCGATGCCGACGCCGACGAGTGCGACGGCCAGGGGCAGTCCGGCTGCCACCACGGAACCGAACGCGAACACCAGGATGATCAGCGCCAGGATCATGCCGACCGCCTCGGCGGTGCCCGACGGCGTGGAGATGTTCTCCGGCACCTGCCCACCCAGTTCCACCTGCAGCCCCTGCGCCTGAGTGTCGGCCACCGCGGCGTCGAGGGCGTCGACTCCCTCGCTGCCGTGGAAGTCGGTGACCGGGATGCGGTAGTTGAGGCTGATCACGGCCGTGTCGGAATCCTGGGACAGGCGGGGCGGCGACACGGAGCTCACACCGTTCACGTCGGCCAGCCTGGTGCCGAGATCGGTGAGGACCGCGGGGTCGAGCGGACCGCTGTCGGAGTGCACGACCACCCGGGCGTCCGCTCCCGACATCTCCGGGAATCGTTCACTCAGCAGATTCGTCCCCCGCTGCGACGGCAGACCGGGCACGTTGTAGTCGTCGTGGTTGGTGCCACCGAACGCGGACGCGGCGGCGAACACCAGAACGAGCAGCGTCAGCCACGTGGCGATCACCCGCCAGGGGTGGGCAGCGGCGGCCGAGCCGAGGCGCGCGAGCAGGGAACTCATGGGGGGAGCCTCCAGGAAAGCCGGTTGGTTCTGTCGCCTCCGACTGTGCGCCCGGCGGCTAGTGGCCCACTTGGAACTCGCTTGGGTGGGTGGTCACCCGGGTGCGCGCGGCCTCCACCCAGGCCGGGCAGCCGCAACGTTCGGCCAGTTCGAGCGCCGCCGCGTAGTGGGTGCGGGCGTCCTCGGGCCGGTCGAGGAGCACCTCGAGGTCGCCGAGGATCGTGTCGACAGGGCCGACCGCGAACGCCGCCGTGTCGCCGCCGCCGATCCGGCCGCTGTACGGGCTCAGCTCCGCGTGCACGGCGGCCGCCTCGTCCCGTTCACCCAGCTGCGCGACGACGATGCCCCGCAGCGACATCATCAGGGAGTGGAAGAAGTCGCGGCGGACCGGGCGCAGGTGACGCCGGACCTCACGCGCCCGGTCCGGTTTGCCGTTGCCGAGTAGCGCGAGGGCGTGCAGATCGGCGATCACGTCCGTCGCGGCACTGTCGACGGTCTCGATCACCGCCTCCAGTTCCCCGGCGCGTCCCTCGGTGAGCCGGAGCGTGAACTGTGCGAGGGCGAAGACGCTGTCGGCGTCGAGACCCGCCCGGGTCATCAACTCGTGGCCGCGCCCGTAGTGTCGTTCCGCCGCGGCCAGATCGCCGGTGAGGTGAGCGACCATCGCGCGGCTCATCTCCCGGGTCGCCTGCGCCTGCTGGAACTGATACCGGTCCGCCAGCTCCGACTGGATGCCCATGTGGTGTTCGATCGCCGGGATGTCACCGTTGCCGGAGGCGATCTCGGCCAGCAGGTGGTGGCCCAGCATGGTGAACACGGGAAGCTGCGTCCGGTCGCCGATCCGGAGCAGCTCGTCGCCGATGACGTGGTCGCCGAGCGTGCTGGTCGGGGAGCCGGTGCCGGCGTGGACGGCGCAGAGCACCAGCCCGAGCAGCACCGGGTCGTCCAGGTCGCGGGCGAGAGTCTCGGCCTCCCGGACCGCGGAACCGGTGCGCTCGTGGTCCTCCGCCCCGATCTCGTGGACGAGTGTCACCAGCAGCCGGCACCGCACCGCCGGTTCCAGTTGCTCGTGCCGCAGCAACGCCTCGATCTGATCGACGACGGCCGTGTCCACTTCGCCGTATCGCCGATTGATCCACGGCGTCGGGGTGTCGACGAACGCGAGCACCCGGATCGCCAGGTCGGTGCGGCCCGCGTCCCGGGCGAGCGCGAGAGCCCGCCTCCGCGAACGGGATCCCGCCAGTCCGCTGCCGGCGGCGAGTTGCGTGCGGCTCAGTTCGGTGAGGAGTTCGACGCGCTCGTCCACGGACGCCACTGCGTCCGGCGGCAACCGGTCGGCCGCTCGAAGGGCGTTGTCGAGGAAGGCGATCTCCGCGTCGTGGGCGTAGCGATCGGCGGCCTGCGCCGCGGCCGCGACATTGTGGTCGAGTGCCTGCCGCGCGGTGGCAGCAGACAGCGCCTCCGTGAAATGGTGGGCGAGAGCCGCGACGTCGTGCGGCCGCAGCTCCTCGAGTGCCGTCCCGACCCGCGCGTGCCAGCGGCTCCTGCGCAGCCGGGTGAGGTCGGAGTAGAGCGTGTCGCGGACGAGGGCGTGCGTGAACCGGACGGTCCCGGCGCGCGGCTCGCCGAGAAGTCCGGCGATCACGCCCGATTCGAGTGCGTCGAACACGGCGTCCTCGTCGATTTCGGCGGCACGGGTGAGAACGTCGATGTCGGATTCGCGGCCCACGACCGCGGCCAGCCGGAGAACGGACACGGTGAGTTCGGGGAGACGGGCGATCCGCCGGCGCAGGACGTCCCGCACCCCCTCGGGCACCTCCGACGTGGCCACCAGTTCACCCTCACTGGCCAGGAGCCGGGCGCTCTCCTGCAAGTAGAACGGGTTTCCGCCGGTGCGGTCGGCGAGTGCGCGGAGGGTGTCGGGATCGGGGTCGCGACCCGCCACGTGCCGGATCAGCTCGGCCGAATCCTCGGGTCCGAGTCCGCCCAGGCGGATGCGTGTCGGCTGCAGTGACGCGAGATCGGCGAAGCAGTTCTCCAGGTTCGGGTCCACCTCGTCCGGGCGGAACGCGAGGATCAGCAGGATCGGCGACCGCTGCTGCGCGAGCCGCACGAGGATCGCCAGGGTGTCCTCGTCGGCGCGGTGGACGTCGTCGAGGACGACGGCGAGAGGACCGTGCTCGCGGACGGTCCCGATGTAGTCGGCGACGGCACGGTGCAGCAGGAACCGTCCGCTCGGAGCGTCCGGCCGCGCCGCGTGCGAACGGTCGTCGGAGAGCAGGGGTGCCAGCGCGGCCGTCTCGGTGCCGGGGTCGACTTTCTCGGCCAGTGCGCGCAGGATCTCCACCCACGCCCACGCGGGCGGGGCGCCGTCCACTTCGGGGCAGCGACCCACCGCCACCTGCCACCCGGCGGCGTGCAACGTTCGACGGAACCGGCGCAGCAGCGACGACTTCCCGGATCCGGCGTCGCCGCCCAGGAGGACCACGGGGGTGCCGGGGTCGGCCATCAGATCGGTCAGGGTCGCCATTTCCTCGCTGCGGCCGAGGAACCAGGGGTCCGGGGTGGTGTCGACGGGCCCGGCGGCGAGGGCGGGTGCGGGTGCGGCCGGGACGGTGCCGGTGAGGATCTGGCGTTCGAGTTCCGTCAGGGCGGGACCGGGGTCGAGGCCGAGTTCGTTCGCCAGCCGGCCGCGGGCCTCGCGTAACGCGGCCAGGGCGTCCGCCTGTCTCCCGCTGCGGTGCAGGGCCAGAGCGAGCAACCGCCATCCCTCCTCCCGGAGCGGGTGTTCCCGGGTGAGGGTCTGCGCGTCGAGCACGGCGCCGGCCGCATCGCCGCTCGCGAGGGCGGACGCCACCAGACGTTCGCGCGCGACCACCCGCAGTTCCTCGAGCCGGGCGATCTCGGCGAGAGCCCAGTGCTCGCCGGCCACCTCGGCGAACGCAGGCCCCCGCCACAGGCTCAGTGCGCGCTCGAGATCGGCTCGCCCGGTGTCGGCGGTAGACCGGACCAGGTTCTCGAACTCCCACGCGTCGACACCGGACGGGGGCAGGGTGAGCGCGTAACCCGGGGCCCGGCTCACCAGGACGGTGGAGTCCGCCCGGGGCGCGCGGTGCGGCTCCAGCGCCCGGCGCAGGTTCGAAATGTAGGCCTGAAGCGCGCCGACAGCCCGCGGTGGGGGAGCGCCGTGCCAGAGATCGTCGATCAGCCGATCCACCGGCACCACCTCGCCGCGCGCGACGAGCAGCAACGCGAGCACGGCGCGCTGGCGGGGGCCGCCGAGGTCCACCGCCCCCGATTCGTCCTCCGCCTCGAGCGTCCCGAGTACTCGAATACGCAGCATCGTTCAGCAAGCGTAAGCACTAGTGGCCTCCAAGTCCTCTCCAAGACGCCGAACCGACCCTGAATGCATGACTACGTCAACTGCTCACACCGTCCGCCCCGACACCCGCGAGATGGTGGTGGTCCACGACTGCTTCCGTCGGCAGTTCGCCGCGCTGCCCGCACTCGTCCGGGGTGTTCCCGCCGGCGACACCGCCCGGGCCGGGGAGGTGGTGACGTTCTTCGCGGAACTCGCCACCGCCCTGCACCACCATCACACGAGTGAGGACGACCTGCTGTGGCCGAAGCTGCTCGACCGCGCGCCCACCGACGCGGCGCTGGTGCTGCGGATGGAGGAACAGCACGAACGCATCTCCGAGCTGCTGTCGCGGGCGCAGTCGCAGGGTGCCGCGTTCACGGCGGACGCGGTGGACGGCGAACCGCTGGCGAAGACGCTGACCGCGCTGTCCGCCGCGCTCGACGAGCACCTCGGCGAGGAGGAGCAGCGGATCCTCCCGATGGCGGAGCAGTTCATGACGCTCGCCGAATGGCAGGAGATTGGCGATCGTGGCCGCGCGTCGATCCCCAAGGACCGGCTGCTGGTGTTCCTCGGCTTCATCCTTCATGGGGCGACCCCCGAGGAGCGTCGAATGTTCCTGTCGGAGATGCCCTTCGCGGCCAGGATGGCGTGGTCGATCCTGGGGCGTCGGGCATTCCGCAAGGACTACCGGCGGATCTACGGCACCGAACCGGCCGCCTTCTGACGCCGGATCACCCTGCGCCGCAGCCGGCCCCGGCTGGTGCGCTCCCAGAGGCTGGGTGGTGTGCGCTCGGGATCCATCAGTTCGTTCTCGGCCAGCGGACTGTCTTCGTCCTCGACCGTCTCCGGCTCGAACTTCTCGAGGGTCCGGCCGCCGCCGCGCAGTGCCTCCACGGTGCCCAGGAACGACGTCTCGGTCAGCGTGTCCTCGAACAGCCCGGCCGGGACACCGAGGTGCTCGCAGACGAGCTGACGGCGAATTCCGAGAATGGTCTGCCGCAGCTCCTCACCGTTCGCTGTGTCCGCGGTGACCTCGACCGCCAGATCACACTCGGTGTCGAACCCCATCGACCGGTTGTTGAGGTTCGACGAACCCACGCGCAGGAGCCGGTCGTCCATCACCAGCACCTTGGCGTGGACGTAGATCGGCTCACCGCCCGGCGTGACGGGGTAGTAGACGCCCAGCCGGTTCCCGGTATCGGCCTGCCAGAGCAGGTGCAGCAACCGGCGGCGGGCGCCGTCCATGGCCTTCTGCTCGAGCCAGCCGTCGGCATTGCGCGGCAGCACCAGCACGATCTCCGGTCCGTCCGGTTCCTGTAGTCGCGCGGCGATCGCCTCGGCGAGGGTGCGGGAGGCCAGGTACTGACTCTCGATGTACAGCGTCCGCTCGGCGCCCGCGATCGCAGCCAGATACAGGGCCTCGATCTCCCGGACCTCGTCCCGATCGGCGAGCTCCGGCAGCGTGCGCGCGATGCCCACGTCGACGGAGCGCATCGCCGGCTTCAGCCCCTCCGGCCACGGAGTCCTCCCCGCGATCTCGTCGACGGGCGCCAGATCCTGCCCCGTTGCCGCCTTCCACCGGGTGCGGGCGAGCTCGCCGATGGCCTTCGCCGCGTCCCCGTCGACGGCGGTCGTCGCGTCGTGCCACGGCCCGTACCGCTTGCCGTTCGGCTGCGTCCGGTAATGGTTGCGGTCCCGATGTTCCGGGGTGTCCCACCGGTCCACGGTCATGTCGATGCCGCCGCAGAACGCGAGCGCGTCGTCGATGACGACGATCTTCTGGTGGTGCGCCGAGCCGACGGGGTGGGCGGCGTCGAGTTCGAAGTGCAGGCGGCGGTCGGTCACCCAGTTGACCACGAAGATCGGCGTCATGCCGCGCCCGATCGCGGTAAAGGCCCCGATGTTCCATTTGAGCAGGTAGATGTCGAGATCGGGGCGTTCCCGCGTCAGCCAGGCCAGGAACCGGCCGAGCTGGTTGGGGCCCTCGAGCGTCTTCTCGTCCGGCTCGAACTTGATCCTCGTGTCGAAGTCCCAGCCGATGAGGATGATGCGCCTGCGAGCCTGCAGCATCGCGGACTTGGCATGGCGGAAGTAGTCCGCCGCATCGACGATGCACGCGAGACGATCGGCGTGGGCAACCTGCCAGCACGTGTCACCGGGAGTCAGGATCGTGCCGTCGTCGCTCATGTGTTTTCCGCTCTCCCGGTCTCGTTCGTCCACCCCGTCCCCTGCGGGTGGACGATTCACAGTACTGCGCCACCCCCGCGCAGCTACCGTTGAGAGGTGCGGAGGTGGTGGCGCATCGTGGCGTTGCTCGCACTGGTCAGCGTGCTGTGGGCACCAACTGTCGGTGCGGTTCCGTTGCGGGCCGGTTCGAGCCCCGGCACGGTCGTCGCCTCGTCCGAATTGCCGGCGGAACTCTGGCTCCGCGGAACCGGCAGTGCCTACCGGATGACATATCTGACCACCGACCGGCACGGCATCACCCCGTGCACCGGGATGGTGTTCGTGCCGCCCGGTTCACCGCCCGCCGGAGGCTGGCCCGTCATCGCGTGGGCGCACGGAACGGTCGGGGACTCCGACGCCGACGCACCGTCCGTGACCGGAGTCGACAGGGAATCCTCCGACTACGTGAGCAGCTGGCTGCAACTCGGTTACGCCGTGGCCGCCACCGACTACGTGGGCCTGGGCACCCCCGGGGTGCCGCCCTACCTCGACGGGAAGGTCGCCGGGCGCAGCGTCGTGGACTCCGTGCGCGCCGCCAGGGCGATCGATGCCGATCTCTCCGCCACGTGGATGGCGGTCGGACTGTCCCAGGGCGGGCAGGCCGCGGTGTTCGCCGCACACGCTGCCACGACGTACGCGCCGGAACTCGACTACCGCGGGGCAGTCGCGAACGGGGTGCCGTCGAACATCGAGATGGTGGCGGACTGGAGCGGTCCGTCGTTTCCGCCGCAGGGCCTCGCCGGTCTCACCGTGTACATCTCGTACCTGATCGCCGGGGTCCGTGACGCGTATCCCGAACTGGACATCGACAGCTACCTGACCCCGGTCGGGAAGCAGTTCGTGGACGCCGCTCCCGAAGTGCCGTTCCGGCAGTTCGCGGCCATGACCCGCAACGTGTCGGTGGCGCAGATGCTGTCGCGGGCACTCGACGTCCCGGCGCTGCAGGACGCGTTGCGCGAATATCTCGAGGTCCCGGTCGCGGGTTACGACCGACCGCTGCTGCTCGTCCAGGGGGTCACCGACGCGTCGGTGCCGATCCCGCTGACGGAGAAGCTTGTCGCCGAGATGCACAGTGCAGGAACCGATCTCGACTACCGCGTGTATTCGGGCGGTCACTTCGGCAGCATGTACCAGGCCGGCCCCGACCAGGCGGCGTTCGTCGCCTCGCTGATCAGGTAGGGCGTTCGGATCCGGCCGGCACGCCGAGGTGCCGGGTGAGTTCGCGGGCCGCGGCCTGCCCCGCCCGGTTCGCACCGATCGTCGACGACGACGGGCCGTAGCCCACGAGGTGAATCCGCGGATCCGACGCCACTTGGGTGGCCAGGCGCCCCGTCATCGTGATCCCGCCGCCCGGCCCGCGCAACCGCAGCGGCGCGAGGTGATCGAGGGAACTGCGAAAACCGGTGCACCACAGGATCACATCGACCTTCAGCTCGCGGCCGTCCGACCACCGGACCCCGTCCGCGGTGATCTCACTGAACATCGGTTGCCGCGCCAGCACCCCGCGTTCGCGGGCGGCGCGGATCGCAGGCGTCACGGGCAGTCCCGTCACCGACACCACCGAACCCGGCGGCAGCCCGCGCCGGACCCGGTCCTCGACGAGAGCGACGGCGGCACGGCCGATCTCGGGCGTGAACGGCTCGTCCCGGAACTCCGGTGGGCGGCGCGTCACCCACGTGGTGGTCGTGACGCGGGAGATCTCGTCCAGCAACTGCACCGCCGAGATGCCACCGCCCACGACGAGCACGTGCTGTCCCGCGAAGTCCTGCGCCGAGGCGTAGTCCTTGGTGTGCACCTGGCGGCCGGTGAACGACTCGGCGCCGGGGTAGCGGGGAATGAACGGGCGTTCCCACGTACCCGTGGCGTTGATCAGACCGCGGGCCGACACGACGCCGCGGTCGGTCTCGATCCGCAGACGCTCGCCGCGCGCACACACCACCCGCGTGTGCACGGGACGGTGCACCGGCAACTCGAACTGTTTCTCGTATGTCGCGAAGTACTGGGGAACCGCGGCCGCCGCATGCACCAGCGCGGCCTCCGGGTCGTTCGGGTCCACGCCGATCGTGTCGGCGAAGCCGAGCCCGGGAAGGTCGTGGACACCGTTGACGGTGCTCAGTGTCAATGACGGCCACCGGAACTGCCACGCGCCGCCGGGCCCCGGGGCGTGATCGAGCACCACGAAACCGGACTCCGGTTCCACCCCGAACCTGCGCAGATAGTAGGCGGCAGACAGCCCCGCCTGCCCCGCGCCGATCACGGCCACGTCCACATCGCTGTTCATGTCGGTCCTCACCTCCCCCCTCACAACTACCGGAGAGCCTCGTGTGTTCCGGCCGATTCGGCTGTGGTTGGCTGAAGACGTCCAGTCGGGTGGGCAGGGGAGAATTCGTCAGTGGACAGCAATCACGAAGAAAGCGAGTGGACATGATCGGGACGAGTCGTGACGGCGACGTCTTCACCCTCGAACTGCAACGCCCCGACCGTCGCAATGCGTTGAACACCGAGATCTGCGAACTCCTGCGGGAGGAGACGGAGAAGTCCGTCACCGACGGCGCGCGGGTGATCGTCCTCACAGGGCAGGGCAGCGCGTTCTGCGCCGGCGCCGACCTGTCGGGCGACGTGTACGCCGACGGATTCACGGACACCCTGCTCGAGATGCTGCACACCATCGACTCGGTGCCCGTCCCCGTCATCGCCGCGATCAACGGCCCCGCGATCGGCGCGGGCAGCCAGCTGGCGCTCGCCGCGGACCTGCGTGTGGTCGCTCCCGAGGCGCGCTTCGCCATCCCGGCCGCCAAACTCGGGATCTCCGTGGACCGGTGGACGGTGCACCGTCTGGCCGCCCTGATCGGCGGCGGACCGGCACGAACGATCCTGCTCGGTGCGGAGGAGGTCGGTGCGGACGAGGCACTCGCGCACGGCCTCGCCAACAAGCGCGGCGACCTCGCCGTCGCACAGCAGTGGGCGCACTCGATCGCGCGCCTGGCGCCGCTGTCGCTGCAGCACCTCAAGATGGTGCTCAACGACGACGGCACCCAGAGCCCGCCGCCGCCCGAGCAGCTCGCGGCGTTGCATGCGGCGTGGAAGAGCTACGACGCGCAGGAAGCGCGCGCGGCACGCGCCGAGAAGCGTCCGCCGGTCTTCCGGGGTCAGTAGCCGCTCGCCGCACCTTTCCCGCACGCGTGGTTACAGTTGTCGGGGTGAAAGCGATGAACGCTGTGACGACTGTTTTGGCCACCGCCGCCCTCGGGTGGCTGACGCGGGCTGCGTGGGGGCTTCCGTCTCAGATCGGTGCGTCGCGTGCCAAGGTGCGCCCGTACGCCGCGACGTCGCCGCGGTACCGCGACCGGCAATTCCACAACACCGATCCGAGCAGCATGATGCTGCCCGGATCGGAGACCGGGATCGTCAAGGCACTGATCACGCGGGGCAGCGCGGGACGCCCGCGCAGGCCGATCCCGCTCGCGACACCCCTCGCGCCCGTCGAGGCCGCCGATGCAGCGGTCACCTGGTACGGCCATTCGAGCGTGCTCGTCGAGGTCGACGGGTTCCGGGTGCTGGCCGACCCGGTGTGGAGTCATCGGGTGTCGCCGTCCGCGATTCTCGGTCCGTCCCGCATGCACCCGACCCCGGTCCCGCTGGCCGACCTGCCCGTTCTGGACGCGATCGTCGTCTCGCACGATCACTACGACCACCTCGACATGGCCACCGTGCAGCAACTCGCCGCCACGCAGAAGGCGCCGTTCGTCGTTCCGGTCGGGCTCGGTGCGCACCTGCGGCAGTGGCGGGTGCCGGAGGAGCGGATCGTGGAACTCGACTGGGACGAGTCGACGACGTTCGGCGCACTCACGCTCACGTGCACCGAGGCCCGGCACTTCTCCGGGCGCGGGCTGGTACGCAACACCACCCAGTGGGCGTCGTGGGTGCTCGCCGGACCGAACCGGAAGGTGTTCTTCGGCGGCGACAGCGGGTACACGCCGCGGTTCGCCGACCTGGGCCGCCGGTACGGGCCGTTCGATCTCACGCTGCTGCCCGTCGGCGCCTACGACACGCGGTGGGCCGACATCCACATGAACCCGGAGGAGGCGGTGCAGACCCACGTCGACCTCAACGGCGGCGACGGCACCCGCGGTCTGCTGGTGCCGGTGCACTGGGCCACGTTCAATCTCGCGTTCCACGCGTGGTCCGAGCCGATCGTCCGGCTGCTCGCGGCCGCGCAGGAGAAGGGCACCCCGGTGGCCGTGCCGATGCCCGGACAGCGCATCGACGCGTTGAAGCCGGCGGCCCAGACACCGTGGTGGTCCGCGCTCGGCTGAGTCCGGCGCGCATCCCCTCCGAGCGAAGCCTCGTTGCGTAGCCTTTGACCATGGCATACGACGAAACGGGCACCGACAGCGTTGCAGTCGTCGCAGTGGAGGGGTTGACGGCCGCCCAGGTGGCGGAGCGGGTGGCGGCAGGCAAGACCAACGACGTGCCCGATCGGGCCAGCCGATCGGTACGCGACATCGTCCGCGCCAACGTGTTCACCCGGATCAACGCGATCCTCGGTGTCCTCCTGATCATCGTGCTGGCCTCCGGTTCGATCATCGACGGCATGTTCGGCCTGTTGATCATCGCCAACAGCGGGATCGGCATCATCCAGGAAGTGCGGGCCAAGCGGACCCTCGACAAGCTCGCGATCGTCAGCCAGACCAAACCGGTGGTGCGCCGCGACGGTGCCGCCGTCGCGATGGCACCCCGGGAGGTCGTGCTCGACGACATCATCGAGCTCGGCGCCGGCGACCAGATCGTCGTCGACGGTGTCGTGGTCGAGGCGATGTCCCTCGACATCGACGAATCCCTCCTCACCGGTGAGGCCGACCCCGTGCACAAGGACGCCGGCCAGCAGGTGCTGTCGGGAAGCTTCGTCGCGTCCGGCAGCGGCTGTTACCGCGCCACGAAGGTCGGAAGCGACGCGTACGCCGCCAAACTCGCGGACGAGGCCAGCAAGTTCACGCTCGTGCACTCGGAGTTGCGCAGCGGCATCGACAAGATCCTGAAATTCATCACGTATCTGATGATTCCGGCCGGTCTGCTGATCATCTACAACCAGTTGTTCTCCAGCGGCGAGTCGATCCGGCCGGCGCTGAGCGGGATGGTGGCCGCGCTGGTCCCGATGGTGCCGGAGGGACTGGTGCTGATGACGTCGATCGCGTTCGCGGTCGGGGTGGTCCGGCTCGGTCAGCGGCAGTGCCTCGTGCAGGAGTTGCCCGCCATCGAAGGTCTCGCGCGCGTCGACGTGGTGTGCGCAGACAAGACCGGAACGCTCACCGAGAACGGCATGCGGCTGTCGGAACTGCGTTGCGCCGACACCGCCGACACCGAACCGTCCCGTGCGGCACTCGCCGCGATGGCGGCGTCCGACCCGCGGCCGAACGCCAGCGTCCTCGCGATCAAGGAGGCGTTTCCCGACGACCCCGGGTGGGGTGACGCCACCGCGGAGGCGCCGTTCTCCTCGGCCGAGAAGTGGAGCGGACAGTCGTACGGCACCCACGGCAACTGGGTCCTCGGTGCGCCGGACGTCCTGCTCGACCCCGGCAGCGACATGGCCAGGCAGGCCGAGGAAGTGGGGTCCTCGGGACTGCGGGTGCTCCTGCTCGGCAGTTGCGACGTTCCGGTCGACCACCCCGCGGCGCCGGGTGCGATCACACCCCGGGCGCTGGTGATCTTGGAGCAGCGGGTGCGTCCCGACGCCCGCGGCACCCTCGAGTACTTCGCGAGCCAGAACGTCACGGTGAAGGTCATCTCGGGTGACAACGCCGTGTCGGTCGGCGCCGTGGCCGGATCGCTCGGACTGCCCGGCGGCGACCGTCCCGTCGACGCCCGCGAACTGCCCGACGACCGCGACGCCCTCGCCGAGACCCTGGAAACGTCCACCACGTTCGGCCGCGTGCGCCCCGATCAGAAGCGGGAGATGGTGGGGGCCCTGCAGTCTCGCGGTCACACCGTCGCGATGACCGGCGACGGCGTCAACGACGTGCTGGCCCTCAAGGACGCCGACATCGGGGTGTCGATGGGCTCGGGCAGCCCCGCCACCCGCGCGGTGGCGCAGATCGTGTTGCTGGACAACAAGTTCGCCACCCTGCCCTACGTGGTGGGTGAGGGCCGCCGGGTGATCGGCAACATCGAACGCGTCTCGAACCTGTTCCTCACCAAGACCGTGTACTCGGTGCTTCTGGCGTTCCTCATCGGCATTACCGGTGTGCTGTCGCAGATCTTCCATTTCGAGCCCGTGCCGTATCCGTTCCTGCCGCGGCACGTGACGATCGCCGCCTGGTTCACCATCGGCATTCCTGCGTTCATCTTGTCGCTGGCTCCCAACAACGAGCGGGCGCGCTCCGGCTTCGTGCCGCGCGTGATGCGTCTCGCCGTGCCGTCGGGCGTGATCATCGGTGTCACGACGTTCATTTCGTATCTCCTCGTCTACGCCGGCCCGGATCAGACGGAGACGCAGAAGATCCAGGCGGGCACGTCGGCACTGATCACCCTCATCATGATCGCGCTGTGGGTGCTGGCCGTGGTCGCGCGGCCGTACGTGTGGTGGAAGCTGGTGCTGATCTTCGGATCCGTAGCGGGATATCTCATCCTGTTCGCGTTGCCGTTCACGCGGGAGTTCTTCAAACTCGATCCGACCGACGTCGGCGCCACGACCTCCGCTCTCGTGTGCGGGCTCGTGGGAGTGGTTCTCGTCGAAATCGGATGGTGGGTGACGGGCCGCCTGCACGGTGAGCATCGCCGCCTCTTCGCGGTGCCGGAAGACCTGCCGGGCGTGCACTGACGCGATTACCGCTCGCGACGATTCGAACGGTTGGCGTCGCCGAGTCAATGCTGTGAGACTGGGTGCACGGCGAGTGATCGAACTCGGTCGGAATGCGTGCGCATGCACCGGAGGAGGAAGAACGATGAGTTTCGTCGACACACTGAAGGGCCTGCTGGGCAAGGGGAGGGAAGCCGCTTCGCAGAACGCGGACAAGGTTCACGGCGCCATCGACAAGGCCGCCGACGTCGCGGACAGCAAGACCGGCGGCAAGTACAGCGACAAGATCGACAAGGCCGCCGACGCGGCGAAGAAGGCTGTTCCTCCGAAGGAGTGAACACTTCTCACACAGACGCGCGTGGGCCCCGGTTCTCGGACCGGGGCCCACGCGCGTCTTCGGAGATGACCCGCGCACGGCGGGCAGGCGCGGCAGAATCGGTGTCGTGAACGGCGTCCTCGTGCTCCTCGTCATCATCGCGGCCATCGCGGTGACGAGTTTCGCGAAGCGCCGGGACCTGCAGGCGCCGCTGGTGCTCGTGACGATCGGGTCGGCGGCGTCGTTCATCCCCGGGATGCCGCGCCTCGAACTGGACCCGGAGGCCATTCTCGGTGTGGTGCTGCCGCCGCTGCTGTACTCCGCGGCGCTCAAGTTCTCGGTGGCCACGTTCCGGCGCCACCTCGCACCGATTCTCCGGCTGGGGATCTTCACCGTCCTGGCGACCGCCATCGGGGTGGCCTTCTTCTCCAACTGGCTGGTCCCCGAATTCACGCTCGGCGCGGCCCTGGTCCTCGGCGCCGTGGTCGCGCCGACGGACGCGGTCAGTGCCGTCGCGGTCGGCCGCAGGCTCGGCCTGCCGAACCGGGTGATCGCGATCCTCACCGGTGAGGGACTCGTCAACGACGCCACCGCGCTGACCCTGTTCACCGTCGCCGTCTCCGCTGTCGTCGGGGCGAAGATCCCGGTCCACCCCGTGGTGTTCTTCGGCTACGAGGTGGTCGGCGGGGTCCTGATCGGACTGGTGCTCGCCAAGATCGTCGAGTGGGTGCGTCACCGCATGTACGATTCCCCGCTGGAAACGGTGCTGGGGCTGATGCTCCCGTTCGCCGCGTACCTCGCCGCCGAGGAGGTGCACGCCTCTGGTGTGCTGTCGGTGGTCGCCGCGGGGTTCCTGATGGGGCACAAGGCCACCGACGCCTCCGTGGCCACCCGCATCCAGGAGCGGTCGCTGTGGGAGAGCGTCGACCTCCTGCTCGAGATGTTCGTGTTCGCCTACATGGGACTGCAACTGAAGTTCGTCATCGACGACGTCCGAGACCAGGGCCTACCGGTGCACCACGTCTTCTTCTACGGCTTCGCGGTCCTCTTCGTGGTCATGGCGATACGGCCGGCGTGGATCCTGCTGCACTGGCTCCGCCGCCGGGTCGGGCTGGCGATCGAGGCGCCGGGCGGCTCGGTGGAACTCGGATGGCGGGAGAGCCTCGTCGTGTCCTGGGCGGGAATGCGTGGGGTCGTCACGCTCGCCGCCGCGTCCGGTGTGCCCGTGGTCATCGCGAGCGGGCAGCCGTTCCCGGGGCGCGAGGTGATCCAGGCGATCGCGTTCGTCGTGGCCGTCGGCACGCTGCTGATCCAGGGCGCCACCATGCCGCTGCTGATCCGGAGACTCGATCTGGCGGATCCCGGCGAACGCGAGCGCGAGGAGGAACAGGTGAAGCTGGCCCGCGCGATCTCCCGCGACGCAGGCGAACGGGCCCTCGTCGAGTTCGCCGCACACCCGCCGGAGGGAATCGACCGAGCCGACCTGACCGACATCCTCGACCGGGTGCGGCGGTCGATGCGGGCGCGGCTCCAGGCCGAGGAAGCGGAAGACGCCGCGGAGAAGCAGCGGGCCGGCGCACTGTTCGACCACTACCGTCGCGCGGCCCTGCGCGCGCAACGCGAGGCGATCATCGCCGCCCGCGACGCGGGCACGCTCGACGACGAGGTGATGCGTAGCGTGTTGGAAGGCCTCGATGTGGAGGAGGCAGCAGCCGAGGAGCGGGTGCGGAGACGTCGCGAATGAGGTGCGAGGTGGGTGTGCGTCCGGTGCGAACCGCCGTGGTCGCCCTTGCCGGTGTCGTAGCGCTGACCGCCTGCGCCACGGACGAGGCGTCCCCGGGCCCGTCTCCCACCACCTCGCTGGCCGCACCCTCCGCCCCTTCCGTTCCGCAGGCGCCGACAGGGGATCAGCGTGGCGCACTGATGAGCCAGGAGGCGGTGCCCGACATCGATCCGGCGATCACCGCACTCGGCGCGACGGCCACCCGGGTCGTCTACCGGTCGACGTCCGGTGTCGACGGCGGCGGCTCGGAGGTCGTGGGCACGGTCTTCACTCCCGCAGGCCCCGCACCGGACGGCGGCCGGCCCGTCGTCACGGTCGGGCACGGCACCACCGGCGTCACCGACGAGTGCGCCCCCTCGTCGTCGCCGACCCTGCTGGGCACGACGAACCTCGTCCGCCCGCTGCTGCAGCGGGGGTACGTCGTGACCGTCACCGACTACCAAGGACTCGGCACCGACGGCCCACATCCTTACCTCGAACCCGACACCGCCGCCTACGACCTGATCGACGCGGTCCGGGCGGCGCGCAACTTGGTGCCGGACGCGTCGACGCGCTGGGCGGCGATCGGGGTCTCTCAGGGCGGTCAGGCGTCGTGGTCCGCGGCCGAGCACGCCGACGACTACGGCGACGGGCTGGAGTTCGTCGGCTCGGCGAACCTGTCACCCGCGGCCGATCTGTCGGGGATCGTCGCCGACGGGACCGTCGAACCTCTGTCGTGGCCGCAGAAGATGTTCCTTCCCTACCTCCTCGAGGGACTGAAGGTGGTGCACCCCGAGCTGAATCCGGACGACTACATGCGCGGCGCGCTCGCCGCCACTCCCGACGTCACGCTGTCGTGCGTCGCCGCGAAGCTCCCCGAGAAGTGGACGGTGGCAACCCAACTCACCCCGGCCGACACGGGTCCGCGGACGGAGGCCGACGCCGAGCGCATGCGAGGGTGGCTCGAGGACATCGCCCTGCCGAAGAACGGGGCGGGCGGGCCGATGCTCGTCGTCGTGGGGGAGCGGGACAACCTCATTCTGCCGCAATGGACTTCGCAGTCCGTCGACCACGCGTGCGCACTCGGCGACGTCGTCGAGTTCGACTCCCGGCCCGGCGAAGGGCACGCCGACGGGCGCTCCGTCCCCGGCGCGGTGCAGTGGATCGCCGACCGCTTCGCCGGCGTGCCCGCACCCGACACGTGTCCCGAGGGAGGAACACCGTGAAAAACGGCGATCTCGAACGGCTGCGGACGCTGTGCCTCGCCCTGCCCGAGGCGACGGAACGGGTCAGTCACGGCGAACCGGCGTGGTTCGTCCGCAAGGCACCGCAGTTCGCGTCACTCGCCGACCGTCACCACGACGACCGGGTGTCGTTCTGGGCGGCGGCTCCGCCGGGAGCGCAGCAGGATTGGGTGCAGCGTGATCCCGGCAGGTTCTTCGTCCCGCCGTACGTCGGGGGACGCGGGTGGATCGGCGTCTATCTCGACGTCCCGCAGGATTGGGACGACGTCGCCGACATCGTCGAGGACGCCTACCGCACCGTCGCCCCGAAGACCCTGATCGCCCGACTGGACGCCGGCGAATGACGGGAACCGTCGTCGCCGTCGTCGCGTTGCTCGTCCTCATTCCCGTCGTCGCGTTCACCGCGGTGTGGCTGCGCGCCCGGCGCGAGCTGACGACCCCCACCGAACGGGCCGTTCACACCACCCTGCACACGGCGTCGCTGGCGGCGCGCCCGTTGCGGCGGGGACTCGACGAGACGTCGGCGGAGGAGGCCGCGCCGCACCTGCGCCAGCTGACCGGCGCGCAGGCGCTGGGCGTCTTCGACGCCGCCGGTGACCTGCTCGCATGGAGCGGACCGCACGAAGCCATGACCGAACAACTGCACGACGCGGCCGCCCGCGCCGTCGACGGGGAGCGCCGGGTGCTCGTCGCCTACGGTGGCCTCGTCCGGGGCGCGGGCGACAACGCGGTGCGGGCGTTGATCGCCCAGCCCCTGCTCATCGAGGCCACCGGCGTGGTCGGGGTGCTCGGCATCGTCACCACGGAAGACCCTGGTCCGGGCATGCTCGGCGCCGTCACGGAGGTCGCCCGGTACGCGTGCAGCCAGATCGAACTCGCCGACCTCGACGCGTCCCGCGCCCGACTCGACCGCGCCGAGGTCCGGGCGCTGCGCGCGCAGATCAGCCCCCATTTCATCTACAACGCGCTGAACACGGTGGCGTCGTTCGTCCGCACCGATCCCGATCGCGCCCGGGAACTGATTCTCGAGTTCGCCGACTTCACGCGGTACTCGTTCCGTACGGCAGGGGAGTTCACCCTGCTGGCCGACGAACTACGCAACATCGACCGTTACCTCACCCTCGAGCGCGCCCGGTTCGGCGACGCCCTCGCGGTGAAATTGCAGGTGGCGCCGGAGGTGCTGAACGTGGTGCTGCCGTTCCTCGCGCTGCAACCGCTGGTCGAGAACGCGGTGCGGCACGGAATCGCCGCCAAACCGGACGGTGGCACCGTCAGCATCGTCGCCGCCGACGAGGGCACCGACTGCGTGATCAGCGTCGAGGACGACGGGGTCGGCATGGATCCCGACCTGCTGCGGTCGGGGTCGCTGGACTCGGTGGCCGAGACGTCGGGGGTGAAGGAGGCGGCGCACGTCGGGCTCGCCAACGTCGACGACCGCCTGCGCGCCGCGTTCGGCAACGACTACGGACTCGTGGTGGAGACCGCGCCCGGTGCGGGCACCAAGGTGAGCATGCGCGTCCCGAAGTTCCGGCGGGGGATCTCGACGTGAACGGGAAGAGTCCGTGCGACGATTGCTGTCGTTGTGAACCACACTGACGACAAGTCTCCGGACGCACCCCTGACCGTGCTGGCCGTCGACGACGAGAAACCCGCCCTCGACGAGCTGGCGTTCCTGCTGCGCGCCCAGGACGCGGTCGGGGACATCCGGACCGCGGGAGATGCCACCACGGCGCTGCGCATACTCCGCGACGGCGAGATCGACGCCGTCTTCCTCGACATCAACATGCCCGGACTCGACGGACTCGAGCTGGCCGGGATCCTCGCGAACTTCGCGTCCCCACCGCAGGTGGTGTTCGTGACCGCCCACGACGACCGGGCCGTCGCCGCATTCGACCTCGGAGCCGTCGACTATCTCCTCAAACCCCTGCGCGAGGAGCGGCTGGCGGAGTCCGTGCGCCGCATCGTCGAGGGGCGCCGCAGGCGGGTCGACGCGGGACCGGCCGCCCCCACCGACGAGGTGATCCCGGTCGAACTCGGCGGCATCACCACGCTCGTGCACCGGTCCTCCGTCGAGTGGGTCGAAGCGGACGGCGACTACGCCCGACTGCACACCGCGGACGGCTCCCACCTCGTCCGCATCCCCATCTCGGCACTGGAGACACGCTGGGCGGACGCCGGGTTCCTGCGGGTCCACCGCTCGTACCTCGTCGCGTTGCCGCGGGTCACCGGAATCCGGACCGTCGGCAACGGTCTCGTCGTGTGCCTCCGCGCGCACGGCGACCACCCGCCCGTCGAACTGCCGGTCAGCCGCAGGCACACCCGGATGCTCAAGGACCGGCTGGTCCGGGCGCCGAAACAGACATGGACCGCGCGATGAGTTCGCCGGAGCGGGTGCGGGTCGTCCTCGCCCAGCGCCGCGGTGCGCGGATCGTCCGCACCCGGGTCGAGGTGCAGGAACAGACCGCGGTCGGGGACGCGATGATCCGGGGACTCGTGCGCACCCAGCTCGTGCTGGCCATCCGGCTCGCGCTCCTCGCGGCGTGCCTGCTGTGCGCGGTGCCGCTCGTGATGTTCCTGTTCCCGGCGTTGTCCGACGTGGCGGTGCTGGGGATCCGGCTGCCGTGGGTGGTGCTCGGGGCGCTCGTGTACCCGGTGCTCCTGACCACCGGCTGGATCTACGTGCGGCAGGCCGAGCGCAACGAACAGGAATTCGCCGACCTGGTGGACGACTGAGCATCCCGTGACCACCGACCAACCCATTCCCTGGCTGACCCTGGCCGGTCTCGCCGCGGCCGCGGTCGCGACGGTGGCCATCGGCATCTACGGAGTGCGGTTGGCGCGCACCACCTCCGACTTCCTCGTCGCGTCCCGCAGCGTCGGGCCGCGGTGGAACGCCGCCGCCATCTCCGGCGAGTACCTCTCGGCCGCATCCTTTCTCGGTGTCGCCGGCCTGATCGCGAAATACGGTGCCGACGCCCTCTGGTACCCGATCGGCTTCACGGCCGGCTACCTCGGGCTGCTGCTGTTCGTCGCCGCGCCGCTGCGACGCTCCGGCGCGTACACGGTGCCCGACTTCGCCGAGTTCCGGCTCGGCTCCCGCCGGCTCCGCACCCTCGCGATGCTCGTCGTCGCCGCCGTCTGCGCGCTGTACCTCGTCCCGCAACTCCAGGGCGCAGGGCTGACTCTGAACATTTTGCTCGGGGTGCCGACCTGGGTCGGGGCCGTCGTCGTCGGGCTCATCGTCATCGCCAACGTGGTGGGCGGCGGCATGCGGTCCATCACATTCGTCCAGGCCTTCCAATACTGGCTGAAACTCACCGCGGTCGCGATCCCGGCGCTGGTGCTGTCGGTGTACTTCTTCGGCGACCACCACGAGCTGGGCGCCGCCGCACCACCCACCGTGAGCGAGCAGACCACGGTCGACATCACCACCGACGTCGTCGTGCAGGTGTCCGAACCGGTGACCGTCGGCGGGTCGGGGACGATCGACGGGGCCGCGGCGACCGGTGACGTTCTCCTCGAGCCGGGCGAGCACCACCTCGGCGAGGGCACGTCGATGACCCTCGAGGCGGGCGCCCCGGTGCCCGTGGTCGCGGGCGCTCCCGCCGACAACTCCGACTGGATCGCCCCCGGCTGGGGATTCGGCGGCGACCACCCGATGTACCAGGTGTACTCGCTGATCCTCGCGACGTTCCTCGGCACGCTCGGGCTGCCACACGTGCTCGTCCGGTTCTACACCAACCCCGACGGGCGGGCCGCGCGGCTGACGTCGCTGGCCGTGGTCGGGCTGCTCGGAGTGTTCTACCTGTTCCCGACGCTGCTCGGGGTGTTCGCCCGGCTGTACGTGCCGCAGCTGCTCATCACCGGCACGTCCGACGCCGCGGTCCTGCTGCTGCCCGGCTCCGTGATCTCCGGGTGGGCCGGGCAACTCCTCGCCGCACTGGTGGCGTCCGGGGCCATCGCGGCGTTCCTGTCCACGTCGTCCGGCCTGCTCGTCAGCATCGCCGGGGTGCTCAGCACCGACGTCCTGCGCGGGCGGATCCGGGACTTCCGGATCGCCGCAGTCCTGGCCGGGGCGGTGCCGCTGGTGCTGTCGCTGGCGGTGACGTCGCTGGACCTGTCGCGCACGGTCGGGCTGGTGTTCGCGGTCGCGGCGTCGACGCTCTGCCCGCTGCTCGTGCTCGGCATCTGGTGGCGTGGACTGACCGCCGCCGGGGCGGGTGCCGGGATGGTCGCAGGCGGGCTCGTCGCCGGCTGCGCCGCCGGGATCTCGGTGCTCGGCGGCTTCACCGTCGACGTCTGGAACGGCTGGCCCGCGGCGATGGTCGCGTACCCGGCCGCCGTCAGCGTTCCGCTGGCCTTCGTCACGATGGTGCTGGTCAGCAAGGTGACGAAGCGTCAGATTCCCGCCGACCTCAGCCGGATCTTCACCCGCATGCACGCCCCCGAGCGGCTCGGGGTGGGCTCCGACCGCGAGCGGGAGCTCCGCTCCCCGTGAGTGCTTGACGAGTCTCTGCACTCCTCGAGCACGCACGGGCGGCGAAGCCGCTCGTCGCGGTCGGGTGACCGTTCGACGCACAGTCCGGCAGCTCGTCGTGTGACAGGCGCCACAACCTATTTCTGTGACTCAACTCTCACTAACGTCGGTGGCCAGTTCACTTCACACGACCAAGGAGTCTGCAGTGACCACAGCCGATCTCAGTGAGGGCGCACCGCAGAAGCGGCGCGCCCCTGATGCGCAAGCCTTCGTAGACATGCAGGCGAGCCCGGAGTTCCAGGAGTTGCGACACCGCCTGCGTAGTTTCGTCTTCCCGATGACGGCGTTCTTCCTCGCCTGGTACGCGGCGTACGTCCTACTGGCCACGTACGCGCCCGAGTTCATGGCCACCAAGGTGATCGGCAACATCAACCTGGGCATCATCCTCGGTCTCGGCCAGTTCGTGACCACGTTCGTGATCACCGCGCTGTACGTGAAGTTCGCCAACCGGGAACTCGACCCGCGCTCCGCCGCGATCCGCGACGAGCTGGAAGGACCGCTCAAGTGATCACCACACTCGCCGCAGGCACCGACGTCGGCAACCCGATCCTCAACATCGCCATCTTCGTGGCGTTCGTCGTGATCACGATGACCATCGTGATCCGTGCGAGCCGCACCACCAAGAAGGCCTCGGACTTCTACACCGGCGGCGGTCAGTTCTCCGGACCGCAGAACGGCTTCGCCATCGCCGGCGACTACCTGTCGGCCGCGTCGTTCCTCGGCATCGCCGGCGCCATCGCGGTGTACGGCTACGACGGCTTCCTGTACTCGGTCGGCTTCCTCGTCGCCTGGCTGGTGGCCCTGCTGCTGGTCGCGGAACTGCTACGCAACACCGGCCGGTTCACGATGGCGGACGTGCTGAGCTTCCGGCTCAAGCAGCGTCCCGTGCGGATGGCCGCGGCGCTGTCCACGCTGGTGGTCTCGCTGTTCTACCTGCTCGCGCAGATGGCGGGCGCCGGCGGACTCGTCGCGCTGCTGCTGAACATCGACGGCAAGGTCGGTCAGGGCGTCGTCGTCGCGGTCGTCGGTGTGCTGATGATCGTGTACGTGCTCGTCGGCGGCATGAAGGGCACCACCTACGTCCAGATGGTCAAGGCGGTGCTGCTGGTCGCCGGTGCGGGCATCATGTTCTTCCTCGTGCTGTTCGCGGTGCGCGGCAACTTCTCCCAACTGCTCGCCGACGCCCAGGCGACGGTCGCCGGTTCGACGAACGAGGCGATCGCGGGCCGCGACATCCTCGCTCCCGGCGCCAAGTACGGCATCAGCTCGATGAGCAAGCTCGACTTCATCTCGCTCGGCATTGCCCTGGTCCTCGGCACCGCGGGCCTGCCGCACGTGCTGATGCGGTTCTACACGGTCCCCACCGCCAAGGAAGCCCGCCGCTCGGTCACCTGGGCGATCGGACTGATCGGCGCGTTCTATCTGTTCACGCTCGTCCTCGGCTACGGTGCCGCCAAGATGGTCGGCCCCGACGTCATCCTCGCAGCGCCCGGCAAGGAGAACGCGGCGGCGCCGCTGCTCGCGTTCGAACTGGGCGGCACCATCTTCCTGGCGATCATCTCCGCGGTCGCGTTCGCAACGATCCTCGCGGTCGTGGCGGGGCTGGCGATCACGGCGTCCGCGTCGTTCGCCCACGACATCTACGCCAGCGTCATCAAGCGCGGACACGCGTCGGAAGAGTCCCAGGTGCGGGTTTCCCGGATCACGGTCGTCGTGATCGGTCTCGTGTCGATCGTCCTGGGCATCATGGCCATGGGCCAGAACATCGCGTTCCTGGTGGCGCTCGCCTTCGCGGTGGCCGCCTCGGCCAACCTGCCGACGCTGCTGTACTCGCTGTTCTGGAAGAAGTTCAACACGACCGGTGCCTTGTTCAGCATCTACGGCGGCCTGGTCAGCTGCCTCCTGCTGATCGCGTTCTCCCCGGCCGTGTCCGGTAAGCCGTCGTCGATGTTCCCCAACGCCGACTTCGACTACTTCCCGCTCGCCAACCCGGGCATCGTCTCCATCCCGCTGGCGTTCGTGCTCGGCGTCGTCGGCACCTACATCGGCCGCGGCAAGGCGGAAGATCCCGCCAAGCAGGCCGAGATGGAGGTCCGCTCCCTCACCGGTGTCGGTGTGGAGAAGGCCGTCTCCCACTAATGCCTTCGGCCTGTGAGTACTTATTAACCGCCCGCGGTTAATAAGTACTCACAGGCCGTTAGGCTGCACCAATGGCGAAACTCACGGTCAAGACCGATGTTCCCCTCAGCCCCCAGGACACCTGGGAGAAGGCCTCGAATCTGCAGGACTTCGACAAGTGGTTCGTCGTCCACGACGGCTGGCGCGGCGAACTTCCCGAGACCCTCACGGCCGGAACCGAGATCAGTTCCGTCGTCACGGTCAAGGGACTCCGCAATCGCGTGAAGTGGACGATCAAGGAGTACGACGCCCCGAACCGCATCGTCCTCAAAGGTGACGGCAAGGGTGGCGTGAAGCTCGGAATGGTGCTCGACGTCCAGGCGAAGGGCGACGCGTCCGAGGTGGCGTTCACCATCGAACTCGGTGGCGCACCGCTGTTCGGACCCATCGGCTCGGGTGTCGCGAAGGCACTGAAGGGCGACATCGAGAAGTCCCTGACGACGTTTGTCGAGCTGTACCGCTGATCAATCGAGGACGTGCGCGCCGCCGGTGTCGGTGATCCACTCGGCGGCAAGGGCGTCCAGCGTCCCGTCGGCATAGAGCGAATCGACGGCCGCCGAGACGCACGCGGTGAGCGGACTGTTCTTCTCCAGCACGAGGCCGAAGAATTCGGTGACGGCGTTCGGGCGCGGGAACTGCCCGACGAGGACGCTGTCCTTCACCTCGTTGGCGGTGATCTGAAATCCGGTCGGGATGTCGACCACCAGCGCGTCGATGTCGCCCGCGGCCAGGGCGGCCTTGGCGTCGTCGGTGGTGGTGAAACTGACCGGTGCCTGGCGGGGCTGCACGGTCTGGGTGATGGCGTCGAAACTGGTGGACCCCACCTGCGCCCCGAGGCGGAACGGCGCGAGGTCGGCGAGCGATTTGGCTCTCGCCGCTGGCGAGTTCTTCAGCGCCAGCACCGACTGCGTGACGGCGTAGTAGGGCGTACTGAAATCGACCGTCTCGCGCCGGGTGTCGGCGATCGTGAACTGGTCGATGGCGAAATCGAAGTTCTTCTCGCCGGGTGCCAGCGCGTCGTTGAATGCGACGGTCTCGAATTGCACCTGGTCCGGACCGTATCCCAGCTTCCCGACTACTTCCCGGGCGACGGCGCCCTCGTAGCCCTTGCCGTTGGACGGGTCACCGTCGACGAACCACGGCTGGTACGACGGACTGTCGGTGGCGATGGTGACCACGCCGTCCTGCGCGGTCACGCCGCTGCCGGGGGCGCAGTCGCCGACCGCGCGGGTGGACGGAAGTTTGGTGAACGCTTCGGGAATCGTCGAGGCTTCGGCCCGGGCGTCGACCTCCGACGCTGTGTCGGTGGAGCAGGATCCGGCGAGCAATGTCAGTGCAGCGGACATGGCGGCGACGGCTGTCTTGGGACCTCGGTGCACCCCGCCATCTTGCCTGGCGGGTAGCGATCCGGCCAGCGAAGCGGCCGCGCGGCGCACAATATGTATGTATTGGCGGAGGGAGGTGCGCGTGGCCACGGCGGGAACTCGGCAACTGACGGTCGACGGACATCGCCTGTCCCTGACCAATCTCGGCAAGGTCCTCTACCCGGAATCGGAAACGACGAAGGGCGAGGTCATCGACTACTACACGCGGATCGCGCCCGCCATGCTCCCGCACGTCGTCGACCGTCCCGCCACCCGCAAACGCTGGCCCAACGGGGTGGACAGCGAGCCGTTCTTCGAGAAGAACCTCGCGGCCTCCGCACCGGCGTGGTTGGAGCGTCGTTCACTCGAGCACTCGGATCGGTCGGTGCACTATCCGCTCCTGAACTCGGTCGCGGCGCTTGCGTGGGCGGGGCAGCAGGCCGCACTCGAACTGCACGTCCCGCAGTGGCGGTTCGACGGCCCGCATCGGGGGCCCGCCACCCGGATCGTCTTCGACCTCGATCCCGGTCCCGGTGTGGGCCTGACCGAATGCGCGGAGGTGGCACGGGCCGTGCGCGACCTGGTCGCGAACCTCGGCTGGACCGCGTACCCGGTCACCAGCGGCAGCAAGGGTATTCACCTGTACGTGCCGCTCGACCGGAAGCTGGACGGTTCGGGCGCGTCGACCGTCGCGAAACAAGTGGCGACGGGTCTCGAGAAGCTGCGGCCCGAACTCGTCACCGCCACCATGGCCAAGGCGGTGCGCGCGGGAAAGGTGTTCGTCGACTGGAGCCAGAACAATCCGTCCAAGACCACCATCGCACCGTATTCGTTGCGGGGACGCTCCCAGCCGTATGTCGCGGCGCCGCGGAGCTGGGACGAACTCGACGACCCCGACCTACGGCAGCTGCGGTTCGAGGAAGTGCTCGAACGGTGGGAGTCGGACGGCGACCTGCTCGCCGGACTCGACCCGCCGATCGAGGACGACGCCGCCCTCGCCGAGTACCGCCGCAAGCGTGATCCCGGACGGACACCCGAGCCGATGCCGGACACTGTGCGGCCGGGGAAGGGGAACAGTTTCGTCATCCAGGAACACCACGCCCGGCGCCTCCACTACGACCTGCGGCTCGAACGCGACGGGGTGCTCGTGTCGTGGGCGGTGCCGAAGAACGTGCCGACGACGACGGGGGAGAACCGGCTCGCCGTGCATACCGAGGATCACCCGCTCGAATACCTCACGTTCTCCGGGACCATCCCGAAGGGCGAATACGGCGGCGGCGGGATGACCATCTGGGACACGGGCACCTACGACACCGAGAAGTGGCGCGACGACGAGGTGATCGTCCAGTTGCACGGCGGGCAGGTGGACGGCCGGTTCGCGCTGATCCGCACGAAGGGCGACCAGTGGCTGATGCATCTGATGAAGGATCAGTCGCCGGGTGGGTCGCACACGTCCGAATTGCCGCGGGGACTGTCACCGATGCTCGCGAGCCCCGGCACCCTCGACGGACTGGACGCCGACGAGTGGGCGTTCGAAGGGAAGTGGGACGGGATCAGGGTGATCGCCGAGATCAGTGGCGGCGAGCTGAAGCTGACGAGCCGGGCAGGCAACGACAAGACCCGCGACTACGCCCGATTGGGTTGGATGGCAGACGCTCTCGGCGACCACGAGGTGGTCCTCGACGGTGAAGTCGTCGCGTTCGACGAGCGGGGTGTCGCGAACTTCGGCCTGCTGCAGCAGGGCAACGAGCCGCACTTCCTGGCGTTCGACGTGCTGTATCTCGACGGAGTGTCGTTGTTACGCAAGAAGTACACCGACCGGCGCCGCGTCCTCGAGGCACTGGCGGCCAAGGTGGACAACCTGGTCGTTCCGCCGCAACTGCACGGGTCCGCGCAGGACGCTCTGGACGAGAGTCGCGGCAAGGGCTGGGAAGGTGTCGTGGCCAAACGCCGCGAGTCCGTGTACTTGCCGGGCAAGCGGGGGTCGAGCTGGATCAAGGTGAAGAACTGGCGCACACAGGAAGCGGTGATCGGCGGGTGGCGCCGGGGTCAGGGCGGGCGGTCCACGGGAATCGGGTCGGTCCTGCTCGGCGTCCCCGAGGACGGTGGGCTGCGCTACATCGGGCGCGTCGGAACCGGCTTCACCGAACGGGATCTGCAGGAACTCGCGTCCACCCTGGGGCCGCTCGAAACCGACACCAGCCCGTTCGTCGAAGACCTGCCCACCGCCGACCGCAAGGGCGCCGTGTGGGTGACCCCCACGCTGGTCGCGGAGGTGCGATTCATGGATTGGACCGGCTCGAAGAGACTGCGGCACCCCAGCTGGCGTGGGCTCAGGGACGACAAGACACCCGAGGACGTCGAAGTGGAGGTCTCGTGATGACCGGTATCCGATTTCAATCGACTCCGGAGAACGAGATCCCCGTCTCCGTGCCGGTCGACACCGTGCTGGCCCGCACCGAGTCGCTGGTGCTGTGGCTGACCGACGTTCACGTCTACAGCTGTGGTGTCGAATTCACGATCCAGGCACGCAGACCCGAGTCCACGGTGCTGCTCGACATGTTCGGCTTCGGCAAACCCGCGTCGTCGAACAGCAGCGGGCCGTTTCTGTTCGGCGTCGAGTACGCGGACGGCAGTGTGTTCACCAACCTTCCCGGCGCCCGGATGACCGACGGCCTGCACGGCGGAGCGGGGCGCGGCGGGCCCCTCACCGGTGACAAGACGTACTTTCTGCAGCCGCTCCCGCCGCCGAAACGCTGGTCGATGATCACGGCGTGGCCCTACTTCGGTGTCCCGGAGTCTCGGACCGACCTCGATTCCGCCGTGTTCGCCGAAGCCGCGGAGCGGGTGGAGACATTGTGGCCGGAACCGGTCCACGCACTCGTCGAGGCATCGGACGGTCGACAGCAGCCGCCGGCGCTCGAATTACCGCCAGGGGGCTGGTTCGAATGGGCCGGCCGACGCCGTGTCGAATGATCCGGGCGGTTCCTGTGTCGGGGTGCGCAGCGCCGGGGGTGTGAAGACCGGCAGGGGTGCGGACGTCGTGTCCTCGTCCGGGTGCTGCTCGGAGACACTCACGTCTGCGTTCGGTGACGCCGTGCCGCTGGCGACGGCGATCCCGGCGGCGCCGACGACCGAGAGGACGAAGGCCGCGCCCCCGCCGATCGCGATGCGGGTCTTGGTGTGGGACATGGTGTGGATTTCCTCCGGTGATCAGGGACCGACGACGGTTCCGCCGTCGACGGGGCCGACTCCGCCGGGCGACTGCGGGGCTGCGGGCGGGGCAGGCTTCGGGCCGCCGCCGACGGGGAATGGATTGGTTTCGGGTTCGAGAACGCCCGGCTCGACCTGGCCCGGTCCTTCGAACGGACCCTTCGGGGGGTGAACGGGGTCGACGACGACGGGCGGATCGACGACGACGGGCGGGTCCACCACGACGGGCGGCTGGGCGATGGGCGGTTGCGCAACCGGCGGCTGGGCGATGGGCTCCTGGGCAACCGGCGGCTGGGCGATCGGTGCTCGGACGATGGGCGGTGCTGCCACGATGGGCGGAACGACACCCGGTCCCGGCGCCACCGTTTCGGTGTCGGCCGAATAGCCTGGCGCCGAATACTCGGGATTCACCGAGTAGCCGGGGTCTGCGACGACGATCCGACTCGGGGCCGGCGCGATCGCCGGAGCGGGCTGCTGCTGCGAGTTGGCCCCCTCCGAGCTCGGGGTCGGAGCCCCCTCGGTGTGTCCACCGGCAAGAACGATCACTGCGGCTCCTGCGAGGGAGAACGTGAGGGCGGCGGTTGCGCCGATCGCGATGCGGGTTGCGGTGTGGACGATGGGGTGCCTCCGGTGGATTGGGTGGTCTAGCTGGGCTGTCAGACCAAGCTTGCGCCGGACGCGAGCCTTTCGACAGGCACCCCAGGGTGCGCATCCCCCACCCCGCGGCGGAACCGCGGGCAGCCGCCCCCGCGCTGTTTACCGACGGATGTGCCGGAATCACAGGCAATTGCGTCGGAATCCGGCCAATGTCCCTGCGGCTGTGGTGCGGTGAGCGCTACCCACTCACGACAGGTCGCGGAACGTCATGACGAAGCCGGCCATGGCGGCGAGCACGGCCAGGACGTAGACCGGCACCTGCACCCAGACGGGTGCGGTGCGGTTGACGATCATCGCCGCCGCCAGTGCGACGACGATGAGCACCACACCGTAGAACGGGGTGCGCTGAGGGTGGTCACCTCGTGCCATAACCACCAGTGTGCCCCGCGTCGGCGGCTATCCGACCGCCTCGGGCACCCGCGTCTGCGCGACCCACCGGCCGCGTTGCCGGGTGATCTCGATCGGGTGGTCGAAGCATTCGCTGATGTTGTCGGTGGTGAGGACGTCCGCGACGGGGCCCTGCGCGATCACCCGGCCGTCGCGGATGAGGACGGCGTGGGTGGTGGTGGTCGGGATTTCCTCGAGGTGGTGGGTGACGAGGATGCTGGCGAGGCTCGGGTACGTGACGCGCAGCTCGTCGAGCGCGGTGAGAAGTTGTTCTCGCGCAGCCAGATCCAGGCCGGTGGCGGGCTCGTCCAGCAGAAGGAGTTGCGGCTCGGCCATGAGGGCTCGCGCGATCAGAGCCCGTCCGCGTTCGCCCTGGGACAGGTTGGGCCACAGGGCATCCGCGTGCTTCTGCATGCCGAGGGACGCGATGAGTTCGTCGGCTCGGGCGACCTGGCCGGCGGTCGGTGACCACCTCGGCACGAACTCGGGTGTGTTGGTGAGACCGGTGAGCACGACGTCGCGCACCGTCAGTGGCGCGTCGATCCGGTGTCGCGGGTTCACGTGCCCGATGTGGGCGCGCAACTCCCGCATGTCGACCCGGCCGAGCTGATGGCCGAGGACGTGGACGGTGCCGTGGGTGGGGTGCGCGAAGGCGCCGAGCATGCTCAGCAGCGTGCTCTTGCCCGCACCGTTCGCGCCGAGCAGCACCCAGTGCTGTCCGCGTTCGATGTGGAGGGTGATGTCGCTGAGCAGATACCGCCCGCTCCGCACGAGGTCGACATGGTCGGTGCTGACGACCGAATTCGGGGTGGTCACTGATGTTCGCCTTTCCGCAGAATCGACATGGTCGGATCGAGATTGGCGGCGGTGGCGGCGACGGCAGCCTCGGCATCGCCTGCTTCCAGCGCGCGAACCAGGTCGTCGTGTGCGCAGCTCGTGTCGGGTCGGCCCGGTTCGTGGTCGACGAGTTCGGCGAGCGCGTCGACGAGGAGCGGCCGGATCGAATCGAACAGGGCGGACAGGATCGAGTTGCCTGCGATCTCCAGGATCGCGGTGTGGAAGTCGAGGTCGGCCGCGACGAAGACGGCGGTCGACGCGGTGGTGCTGTCGTGCCGGGCCGACAGCTGCTCTCGCAGTCGCCGAAGATCCTCGGGGCGTGCGCGTTCCGCGGCGAGCCGGGCGGCCTCGATCTCGAGGGCGCGCCGCACCTCGTACACCTCGAGCAGGCGGGCGCGGCGCAGCAGCTTCTCGAGTCCCGCACCGCCCGTGGGTGGTTTCGCGACGAACGTGCCGACCCCGTGCCGCACGTCGAGCAGGCCGTCGCGGGCGAGCAGCCGGACTGCCTCGCGGACGGAGGAACGGCCGACGCCGAGTTCGGTGGCCAGTTCGGCCTCGCTGGGGATGCGACTGCCGAGTGTCCACTTGCCGTCGCGGATCCACGCGGTGAGGAGTTCCTCGAGCTGGGGAACCAGCGGTCCGCTGCGGAGGGTGTGACGTCCGGCCATTCGGCGACGCTAACACAGTCCTCAGACGTCTGAGGACTGTGGCGGAGCCTATGGTGAACCGGAGAGAACCACCGCAGCAGAGGAGAGGTGCACCATGGCCATCGCCACCGCAGACCGTGTCACACGGGAAGAGTTGCTCGACTTCGTCCGTCCGCGCCATCGCAGCGTGCTGATCACCCGGAAGCGCTCCGGCGGGCTGCAGATCTCCCCGGTCACGTCGGGACTCGACTCGGAAGGCCGGATCGTCGTCGCCACGTACCCGCAGCGCGCCAAGGCCGCGAATGTGCGACACGACCCCGCCGTGAGCATGTGCGTGCTCTCCGACGAGTTCAACGGCGCCTACGTGCAGATCGACGGCACGGCCGAGGTACTGGACATGCCCGACGCACTCGAGCCGCTGGTGGAGTACTTCCGCGGCATCTCCGGCGAACATCCCGACTGGGACGAGTACCGGGACGCCATGCGGAAGCAGAACAAGAGCCTGATCCGGATCACCATCGACGAGTGGGGACCCATCGCGACCGGTGGCTTCCCGCCGGACACCGATCGCGGATAGGTCCCCGTCACCTACTCGACGGCACCCGCCGAGCGCAGCTGCTCGATGCCCGCCGCGTCGTACCCGGCCTGCGCGAGGATCGCATCGGTGTCCTGCCCGGGCCGCGGGGCCGGCCGGGGAACGGGCGCCGGGGTGCGGCCGAAGCGCGGTGCCGGTGCGGGCTGGCGGATGCCACCCACCTCGACGAACGTTTCCCGTTCCTTGTTGTGGGGGTGCTCGTGCGCCTCCCACGGCGACAGGACGGGCGACACGCACGCGTCGGAATCGGCGAACAGTGCCGCCCATTCGTCCCGCGGTCGGGTCGCGAACACCTCGGCGAGGCGCTTCTTCAGTTCCGGCGCCGCATCGAGGTCGTACTGCAACGGCAGATCCTCGCCGCTCAACCCCAGCACCTCGAGGAGTTCACCGTAGAAGTGCGGTTCGACGCACCCGACCGCCACGTGCAGACCGTCGGCGCACTCGTAGGTGTCGTAGAACGCGGCGGCCCCGTCGAGGACGTTCCGCCCCCGACCTTCCTGCCACAGCCCGGCGGCGTTCATGCCGTGGACGAACGCCGTCAGCAGCGCCGCGCCGTCGACCATCGACGCGTCCACCACCTGCCCGCGGCCCGACCGGGAGCGCTCGTGCAGCGCGGCCAGGATTCCCATCGTCAACATCAGGCCGCCACCGCCGAAGTCGCCCAACAGGTTCAGTGGCGGCACCGGCCGCTCCCCGGCACGCCCGATGGGTTCGAGCGCGCCTGCGAGCGCGATGTAGTTGATGTCGTGCCCGGCCCGACGTGCGAGGGGACCGTCCTGGCCCCAGCCGGTCATGCGCCCGTAGATCAGACCGGGATTGCGGGACAGGCAGTCGTCGGGGCCGATGCCCAGGCGTTCCGCGACGCCGGGACGGAAACCCTCGACGAGGATGTCGGCGCGTTCGACGAGCGTCCGAACGGCCTCCAGCCCCTCCGGAGTCCGCAGGTTCACGGCGATCGACCGTCGTCCGCGGTCGAGCACACCCGACGGCGCCATCAGCCCGCTGCCGCCGTCACCTGCCCGCTCGACGCGGATCACGTCCGCGCCGAGGTCGGCGAGGATCATGCAGCCGAACGGGGCGGGCGCGAGGCTCGCGAGCTCGACGACGGTCAGCCCGCTGAGCGGCCCGCCGGTCACGACACCCCCTGCGCGTCGCGGGGCAGCCCGAGCATGCGTTCCCCGATCACGTTGAGCTGCACCTCGGTGGTGCCGCCGTAGATAGTGGTGGCGCGGCCGGCGATCAACTGCTCCATCGCCTTGTCGCTCGGCTCCCCGGGAATGCTCACGGCGCCCGCCGCCCCCAGTTCGGCGACGACGAATTCGGCGATCGACTGTCCGAGCCCCATGCCCAGCAGCTTCCCGACGCTGGACGTGATGCTCACGTCCGCCCCCGACAGCTGCTTCAGCACGATCCGTGCACCGATCAGATCGATTGCCTGGCTCTCGGCCACCAGTTCGCCGACGCGGAAGCGTGCCAGCGGGCCGAGGTCGCGGCCGCGGGCGAACTGCAGCAGATCCTTGTCGGTGGCGTAGGCCTCCATCTTCTGGCTCAGGGCCACCCGCTCGCCCGCGAGGGTCGTGCGGGCCACGTTCCAGCCGTCGTTCACGTTCCCGACCACGTTCTCGTCCGGGATGAACACGTCGTCGAGGAAGACCTCGTTGAACAGGGCCGAGCCGGTCATCTCGCGCAGCGGACGGACGGTGACCCCCGGCGTCGACATGTCCAGCACGAAGTACGTGATGCCCTCGTGTTTCGGCCTGGACGGGTCGGTGCGGGCGATCAGCATCGCCCAATCGGAGAACTGTGCCACCGTGGTCCAGATCTTCTGCCCGGTCACCGTCCAGCCGCCGTCGACCTTCTCGGCCTTGGTGGTCAGCGACGCCAGATCGGAACCGGCCCCCGGTTCGCTGAACAGCTGGCACCACACGAGATCTCCGCGCAGCGTGGGGACGGCGAGATCCCGCTTCTGCGCGTCCGTGCCGTGGGCCACGACCGCCTGTACCGCCCAGCCGCCCATCAGCAGCTGCGGCATCGGGATTCCGGCGGCCTTGATCTCCTGAGCGATGACGATCTGCTCGAGCGGGGACGCGCTGCGCCCGTACGGTTTCGGCAGGTGCGGCTGCACCCAGCCGCCGTCGCCGAGTGCGATCAGCTGGTCGTCCTCGTCGAGGCCCACCAGCGGGGCGAGTTCCGCCCGCACCTCGGTCCGGATCGCCTCGGCTTCGTCCGGCAGTTCCAGTTCGGAGGTGCGGGCGGTGCCTGCGAGGGACTGGTCGGCCACCCGAGTGGCCCGCTCCTCGCGGGTGCCGAGGAGCCCCCGGATGGCCAGCGCCCGGCGGTAGAACAGGTGTGCGTCATGCTCCCAGGTGAATCCGATGCCGCCGTGGACCTGGATGCAGTCCTGTGCGCACTGCACCGCGGCATCGGGAACGACCACGGCGGCGATGTCTGCAGCGAAATCGGCGGTGTCGTCGCCGTTGTCGAGGGCGGAGGCGGCATCCCACAGCACCGCGCGCGCCTTCTCCAGGGCGATGCCCATGTGGGCGCACTTGTGCTTGACGCCCTGGAACTGGCCGATCGGTCGCCCGAACTGCACCCGCGTCTTCGCGTACTCGGATGCGGTGGACACGCACCAGGACATCACGCCGATCGCCTCCGCACCGAGGACGACGGTGGCGACGGACCGGACGCGCTGCTCGCTCAGACCGTCGAGGATCCGGTCGGCGCCCACGTGGACGGCGTCGGCGGTGATCCGTGCGGAACCGCGGAGCACGTCGATGCTGTCCTGCACCGTGACGGTGACGTCCGCGGAATCGACGACGGCCCAGCGAATGTCGTCGCCGACGGTGATCGGGAGTAGCAGGATATCGGCGTGTTCGCCGCCGAGAACCGCGTCCGCGACCCCGGTGACGCGGTATCCGCCCTCGTCCGCCGATACGTCGAGTGGGCGGCCCAACGCGACTGCGGCGGTGTGTGATCCGTCGAGAAGACCCGGCATCACCTCGATGCCGACCTTGGAATCGGCGGCCGCCACGAGCGCGGCGGACAGCGCGGTCGGGACGAACGGACCCGGGGCGGCCGTCCGGCCCAGCGCTTCGAGAGCCATCGCCAACGTGAGGAGCCCGGCGCCGTGACCGCCCTTGTCCTCGGGGACGTGCAGTCCCAGCAGGTCCTGGCCGACGAGAGCATCCCAGAACGGCGGAAACTTCTCCTCGCTCGTGGACTCGACCGCGGACCGGACATGATCGGAGGTGATGGTGTGTTCGGCGAAAGCGCGGACCGAGTCGGCGAGGGCCCGGTGTTCCTCGGTCAGCCCGAGCCCGAGCTCGTACGTGTTCTTGGCCATGTCGCGGCCCTTCAGCCGAGCCGGTCGGCGAGGTCGGCGACGGTCCACGGGCCGTCGCTCTCGATGGTCGTGACGTCGTGCCAGCCGGCGAGCTCGGAGATGGCCCCGCCCTGCACGGCGAACACCTTGCCGGTGATCTTGCAGTTCGCGTCGGCGAGACGCGCGACGAGCGGAGAGATGTTGGCGGGGCTGAACGCGTCGAACTCGCCCTCCGGCACCTCCTCGGCGAACAGCGCTCCCATACCAGGGGTGGCCAGCGTGAGCCGGGTGCGGGCGATCGGCGCGATCGCGTTGACCCGGACGCCGTAGCGCTCGAGCTCGTCCGCGGCGACCAGAGTGAGTGCGGCGATGCCCGCCTTCGCGGCGCCGTAGTTGGCCTGGCCCGCGTTGGGCATGAACGTGCCCGACGCCGACGCGGTGTTGATCACGGACGCGTTCACGGTTTCGCCCGCCTTGGTCTGCGCCTTCCAGTACGCCGCCGCGTGGTGCAGGGTGGCGGCGTGGCCCTTGAGATGCACGGCGATGACGGCGTCCCACTGGCTTTCGGTCATACCCGCGATGAAGGCGTCCCGCAGGATGCCCGCGTTGTTGACGAGGACGTCGAGTCGGCCGAACTCCCTGACCGCTTGATCGACGAGTCCTTCGGCGCCGTCCCAGGACGCGACGTTGTCGGTGTTCGCGACTGCCCTGCCGCCCGCGGCGACGATCTCGTCGACGACCTGCTGCGCCGGGCCCGCGTCCTCGCCGGTGCCGTCGTTCGCACCGCCGAGGTCGTTGACGACCACGGCAGCGCCCTCACGGGCGAAGAGCAGTGCGTGCTCCCGGCCGATTCCGCGTCCGGCGCCGGTGACGATGGCCACCCGTCCGTCGAGTGTTCCCATGTGCGTACTCCTAGGCTTCTGTGTCCGCGATGACGGCGAGGCCGTCCTTGATGACGAGTTCGTCGCCGACGGTGGTCTCGTAGGCGTACGACGTTGTCCCGCCCGGGGACTCGGCGACCTGCCGGAACTGCGTGGCGATGTCCTGGCCGGGCAGGACGGGTTTCGCGAACCGCACCGCGAGCCGGCGGAGGCGTTCGACCCGGCCGTCGGCGAGTTCGGTGAGCGCCGCCCACGACGTGAACGCCATGGTGCACAGGCCGTGGTTGATGATTCCGGGAAGTCCGGACATCCGGGCGATCTCGTCGTCCAGGTGGATCGGCATCGGATCACCGGAGGCGGGCGAGTACCGGAACGTCTGGTCCTCGTCGATGTGCTGGGTGATCGACGCGACCGGGGCCTGTCCGCGCAGGGACTCGTCGAACCGGTGCGCGGGTGCCTGCTCGCCGAGTCCGGCTCCCGCATCGACCTTCCGGAAGAACGCGGTCATCCACTGCTTGTTGACCAGTTCACCGTCGTCCGTGGTGGTTTCGACGTAGACGACGACGGTGGAACCGTTCTCCCGACCCTCGAATCCGATCGGTTTAGCACGGACCATGAGGTTGTCGCCGGGACGGATCGGACGGTGGAAGTGGAAATCCTGCTCCCCGTGCACGAGTTTCATGAGCAGTTCGACCGGGGCGACGGACAGTGCCGCCGGTGCCATCGACGTGAACGCGGGGACCACGGCGAACACCGGTGGCGCGACGTCGCCGGCGAGATGGCGTTCGATGGGATCGTTGGTGGCCGCGGCGTATTCGGCGATGCGCTCGGCGGTGACCTCGAACCGTTGCGGATCGGTCCACTCGCCGAGGCCGCTCGTGTCGAATTCGACTGTGGGGGTGGTCATGCGGATCAGCCCACCATGTCGGCGAACCCGGCCAGGGACGCCTCCAGATCCGCCTTGGCGTTCTTGGCGACGGCCTTGCCGATGGGGCCGACGATCATCGTGCCGGTGAAGCTCGCGTCGATGATCGCCGTGGATCCGGCGCCGTCCGGCTCGACCTTCAGCGTGAATTCGACGGTCACCCCCGCCATGCCGGTGCCGGAGATCTTCACCATCTCGGGCACCTGCACCTCGGTGACGGTCCACTCGATCTTGTTGGCCATGCCCATCACGGAGACGACCTCGGTGAACTTCGATCCGAGTGACACGTCGGCGGGGATTTCGCTCTTCCACGACTGGTGGATGGTGAGCCACTCCTCCCAGCGGGACAGGTTGGAGAGCGCGTCCCACGCCTTGTCGGGGGAGGCGGGCAGGGACGCTGCGACGGAAACGGAAGCCATTATGTACTCCTGGTGTTCGGGGTGAAAGGAATTGTGAGAGAGACGGATCAGAGTGCGCGGTAGGCGGTGACGACGACGGCACCACCGAGGCCGATGTTGTGCTGGAGGGCGACCGCGGCGCCGTCGACCTGGCGCTTGTCGGCCGTGCCGCGGAGTTGCCAGGTGAGTTCGCTGCACTGGGCGAGGCCGGTGGCGCCGAGGGGATGCCCCTTGGAGATGAGTCCGCCGGACGGGTTGACCACCCAGCGCCCGCCGTACGTGGTGTCGTCGTTGTCGACGAGTTTGCCGCCCTCGCCCTCGCCGCACAGGCCGAGCGCCTCGTAGGTCAGCAGTTCGTTGGTGGAGAAGCAGTCGTGGAGTTCGATGACGTCGATGTCGTCCGGCCCGATGCCTGCCTGTTCGTACACGCGGGCCGCGGCCGTGCGGGTCATGTCCGCGCCGACCAGACTGATCGCACTCCGATCCTCGAACGTGCTCGGGAGGTCGGTGACCATGGACTGGCCGACGATCTCCACGGCCTGCCCGGCGAGGTCGTGCTTGTCGACGAACTCCTCGCTCGCGACGACGACGGCACCGGAGCCGTCCGAGGTGGGGGAGCACTGCAGTTTGGTGAGGGGCCCGTAGATCGGCTTCGAGCCGAGGATCTCGTCGAGCGTGTACTCGACCTGGAACTGGGCGTACGGGTTGTTCTGTGAGTGGCGGTGGTTCTTCACGCCGATCTCGGCGAACTGTTCCGCCGTGGTCCCGAACCGTTCCATGTGTTCCTTGCCGGCGGCGCCGAACATGTAGGGGGCCGGCGGCATCGCGAACTCCTGAAGTTCGGCGAGCGCGAGGAGGTGGCGCATCATCGGCTGTTCCCGGTCGTCGTACGTGGACCCGAGCGAACCGGCCTGCATCTTCTCGAAGCCCAGCGCGAGTGCGCAGTCCACCTGCCCGCTCCGGACCGCCTGCGTGGCGAGGAAGAGCGCGGTCGACCCCGTCGAACAGTTGTTGTTGACGTTCACGATGGGAATGCCGGTGAGGCCGAGTTCGTAGACGGCCCGCTGTCCCGACGTCGACTCGCCGTACACGTATCCGACGTACGCCTGCTCCACGAGCCGGTACTCGATCCCGGCGTCCTCGAGTGCCCTGCCACCGGCCTCACGCGCCATGTCGGGGTAGTCCCACTCGCGTGCACCCGGCTTCTCGAACTTCGTCATCCCGACGCCGACGACGAACACTCTGTTACCCATTGCGGCTCCCTGAGTCCGGAGAAATGTGTGTGTGACACCTTGTCTCACCAAAGTATGTGAGACAAGGTGTCCAGTCAACAGTCGGGTGGGTAACGTATGCGTGATGCCGGACAAAGTGGAAACCGCCGCGTCGCCCCAGGGGGACGGCCGCGCCACGCGCTGGGAGGACCACAAGGCGGAACGCCGCAGCCGGATTCTCGAAGCCGCGATGGACGCCATCAACGAGGACGGTCCCGACGTGGGCGTCCAGCAGATCGCGAACCGCGCCGACGTCCCGCGATCGGTGGTCTACCGGATCTTCACCGATCGCGGTGACCTCGACGAGCAGCTACGCGGGCGCATCATCGAACGACTGATGGCGGACCTCGCGCCCACGTTGACACCGGAGGGGACAGTGGGCGAGGCAATCGCCCGCGCCGTGGAGACGTACCTGCGGTGGATCGTGGAATATCCACGGCTCCACCAATTCCTCGGCACCGGATCGCCGGGCAGGCGGACGACCGGCTCACGTGTGGTCACCGGAACGAAGACCGCGATCGCGCTCCAGCTGTCGGGTCTGCTCGCGACTGTCCTCGACACGGTGGCCGGCAACTCTGACCTGGCCGAGGCGCTGGCCTTCGGGTTGGTGGGACTCGTGGATGCCAGCGTCAATCGATGGCTGAGCAACCCGCAGTCGGCGCTCGGCAGCGACGAGCTGGCCGAGTTCCTCGAGGTGTCGATCTGGCAAGTGCTGCACGGCAATCTGGCGCGGATCGGCGTCACCATCGACCCGTCGACCCCGGTGTCGGAACTGCAGTAGTCGGCCGGGTATGGCCAGCTACCATGGCTTTCATGCCCTCCCGGCGAGGTTCACCGGCCGCTTCCGAGCAGGCCTGGGTGTCGGACACGGCGGTCGGTGACGCCGTCGCGCGCTTCGCCAGTGCCTGGGAATCCTCGTCGTCCGCGCCCGATCTGGTCGCCTACCTGCCCGCGTCTCCCGCGCTCCGCCGGGTCACGCTCATCGAACTCGTCAAGGTCGACCTGGAGAACCGCTGGCTGCGCGGCGACCACCCGAAGCGGCTCGGCCAATACTGTGAGGAGCTGCCGGAACTGCGGCGGTGGCCGTTGCCGCCGGATCTGCTGTACGAGGAGTTCCACATCCGGCGGCGCAGCGGGGAGTCGGTCGAGGCGAGCGAGTACACGCAGAATTTTCCGGGTCAGGCCGGTGAGCTCGACGAACTGTTCGGCACCGGGGAGTACCACAGCACGGTGCTCCATCGCGGGGAGACGACGCTGTCGGTGTCTCCGGGGAGCGGCGGAACGCTCGACGATCTGGAGGTGGGCCAGCGGATCGACGATTTCGATCTCGTGACCGGTCTCGGCAGGGGCGCGTTCGCGCGGGTGTTCCTGGCCCGGCAGCGGTCGCTGCAACGGATGGTCGCCGTCAAGATTTCCCTGGACCACGGCACCGAGCCGCAGACTCTGGCCCAGTTCGACCACGACTACATCGTCCGGGTCTTCGATCAACGCCTCCTCGCGGGCCGCGACCTGAGACTGCTGTACATGCAGTACGTCCCGGGCGGCACCCTGCTCGACGTGGTCGCCCGGGTTCGTGAGACGCCACCGGATTCGCGCAGCGGCGCCGTGCTGCTGGACGCGATCGACCGGGCCCTGGTCGGTCGAGGCGAGATCCGGCCCAGCGAATCCGGGGTGCGCCGGGAGATCGCGGCGCTGACCTGGCCCGAGACGGTCGCCTGGCTCGGCAGGCGGCTGGCGGAGGCGCTCGACTACGCCGGACGCCACGGCGTCCTGCACCGCGACGTCAAACCGGCGAACGTGTTGCTGACGACGGAGGGCGTCCCCAAGCTCGCCGACTTCAACATCAGCTTCAGCCGCAACGTCGCCGGGTCGAGTCCGGTCGCGTACTTCGGCGGCTCGCTGGCCTACATGTCACCCGAACAACTCGAGGCGATCCACCCGGACCGGCCGGGCGCACCCGGTGATCTCGACACCCGCAGCGACCTGTATTCGCTCGCAGTCGTCCTGTGGGAGTTGCTGACCGGCAGAAGACCTTTCGACGACAGCGACGCCGAACTGCGCTCCCACCCGCCCGGCGACCGCACCACTCTGGACGCGATGCTCGCGCGGCGGCGCGGACCGGACGAACCGGCCGCCGACGCGCTGCCCGCCGACTGTCCGAACGCGCTGCGGCGAGTGTTGCTGAAATCGCTGGCGCCGGCACCGAAGGATCGGTTCTCCTCCGGTGCCGAACTCGCCCAGCAGCTCGACGTCTGCCTCGACGCGCACGCCCGAGATCTGGTCGATCCGCCGCCGGGAAGCTGGCGGCTGCGGATGCGGCGGTGGACGCACCCGATCATGTTCCTGGCCATCGCAGTTCCCAATCTGCTGGCGATCCTCTACAGCTACCAGCACAACAGCACCCTGATCATCAGCAAGCTGCCGCCCGCCGCGCAGGAGAATTTCGAGCGGATCACCCGGATCGACTACACGGTCGCGTTCCTCATCGGAGCCGTGGGCACGGTGTCGATGGTGATCTACCTGACGATGGTGGCCGGCGGGCTGCGCCGGGGGCGGGTCTACACCGGCGCCCAGCTCGCCCGGGCGCGCCAGGACACCCTGCTGCTCGGCCAGCGGTGTGCACTGCTCTGCCTCGGTCTGTGGATCGTCAGCGGCCTCGTCGTGCCGATCACGTTGGAGGTGAGCGGCAGTCAGGTTCCGTGGAACACGATCGTCCACTTCACTGCATCTCAGCTCGTGTGCGGAGCGATCGCGGTGGTCTACCCGTTCTTCTTCGTGAACTTCTACGCCGTCCGCTGCCTCTACCCGGTGTTTCTGCGGCACGGCGAGATCAGTGCGTCCGACGCCAGGATGTTGAAGCGGTTGGGGCGCCGCAGCACGTTCTTCCTCGCCGCGGCCGCCGCCGTGCCGCTGCTCGGGATCGCGGGAGCCACGTTCATTCCCCCGGAGGACCTGCCCCGGGTGATCGTCGCGCTCCGCGTCCTGTGCGTCGGCAGCGTCATCGCGTTCGTGGCGGCCTACTGGATGTTCCGGATGCTGTCCGAGGACCTGCACGCGCTGGAGCGCGTCGTGTCCGGTGCGCCGCGGCACGAGTGATCAGGCCGAACCCGTGAACGTCAGCCACAGCAGCGAGACATTGAGCACGACGATCAACGACGCCGCCACCCAGGCGGCGACCGTGGTGGCCGTCGCGTTGCGGTGGACGCCCATCAGGTCGCGGCTCGACGTCATCCGCACGAGTGGAATCACCGCGAACGGGATGCACAGGCTGAGAACCACCTGACTGAGGACGAGCGCGAACGTGGGATCGACGCCGATCGCCAGCACGACCAGTGCCGGAATCAAGGTGACCACCCGGCGCAGCAACAGCGGGATGCGCATCGACAGCAGGCCGTACATGATCTCGGAGCCGGCGGCGCAGCCGATCGACGTGGACGCCAGGCCGGACGCCAGCAGTCCGACGGCGAAGACGACGGCGACGGTGGGGCCGAGCGAACTCTGGATGGCGGCGTGCGCGCCGTCGATCGAATCGGTGCCCGGAATGCCGCGCAGGGCCGAGGCGGCGAGCAGCAGCATGCCGATGTTGACCGCGCCCGCCACGATCAGCGCACCGACCACGTCCCACTTCGTCACCCGCAGCAGTCGCGCGAGGCGGGGGCCTTCCAGGTCGTTCCCGTGCCGGTCGCGGGCGAGGGCGGAATGGAGGTAGATCGCATGCGGCATCACGGTGGCGCCGAGCATGCTCGCGGCGAGCAGGACCGTCTCGGTGCCCTCGAAACGCGGCACGAGTCCGGCAAGCGCGTCCGTACCCGACACGTCGGTGAACACGAGCCCGGTGAGGAACCCGACGGTGATGATCGTCAGGAGTCCCATCACGACGAACTCGAACGTCCGCTGTCCGCGGCGGCTCTGGATCGACAGGATGCCCATCGACACGACGCCCGTGATCAGGCCTCCGACGAAGAGGGGAACGCCGAACAGGAGATGGAGTGCGATCGCGCCGCCGATCACCTCGGCGAGGTCGGTGGCGATCGCCATCGCCTCCGCCTGCAGCCAGAACGCGCGGCGGTTCCCGGTCCGCAGGCGGGTCCCCAGCATCTCGGGCAGTGATTTGCCGGTGACCAGCCCGAGTTTCGCGGACAGGTACTGCACCAGCACCGCCATGGCATTGGCGAGCACGAGCACCCAGACGAGCAGGTACCCGTACTTCGCGCCCGCGGTGAGGTTGGCGGCAACGTTTCCGGGGTCGACGTACGCGATGGCAGCCACGAACGCGGGCCCGAGGAGCGCGACAGTTCGGATGCTGCCCTTGCGGGGCGAGCGGCGCGGGAGGAGAGGGCGGGATGCCTCGATGCTCACGGAGCTCCTGGTCGTGGTCTGCGGATCTACCTGCTGATTCGTCTCTCCGCACTATAGATTTAGGGATTGCGAACTTACAAGCGCGGGGCCGGATCGGCTCGGAACTGCCACCTCGGCGCTATATTGACTAGAACGTGTTCTATTCGCGGTGGAAGGGAGTCCCGATGGGACAGGTTCTCGACAGAATCGACGGCGTCGCCGAGGAGATTCGCGGGCAGGCCGTCCAGTCGGAGGCGGATTGCCGGCTCACCGACACCGCCGCAGCCCTCCTGCGAGACTCCGGCGCGATCCGGTTGCTGCAGCCCAAGCTCTACGGCGGCTACGAGGTCCACCCCCGCGAGTTCGCCGAGACCGTCATGGGAGTCGCCGCACTCGACGGTGCGAGCGGATGGGTCACCGGGATCGTCGGCGTGCACCCGTGGGAACTGGCTTTCGCCGACCCGCAGGTGCAGGAGGAGATCTGGGGCGAGGACAACGACACGTGGATGGCGTCGCCGTATGCGCCGATGGGGGTCGCGACACCGGTCGACGGCGGATACGTCCTGAAGGGACGGTGGTCGTTCTCGTCCGGCACCGACCACTGTCAGTGGGCCTTCCTCGGGGCAATGGTCGGCGACGGCGAAGGTGGCATCGCGATGCCGCCCTCGTCGCTGCACGTGATTCTGCCGCGCACCGACTATCAGATCGTCGAGGACACGTGGGACGTCATCGGACTGCGCGGAACGGGAAGCAAGGACCTGATCGTCGACGGTGCATTCGTCCCGGGCTACCGGACGTTGAACGCGTCGAAGGTGATGGACGGACGTGCGCAGAAGGAGGCGGGCAGGCCGGAGCCTGTGTACAACATGCCGTACTCGTGCATGTTCCCGCTCGGCATCACCGCCGCCGTCATCGGCATCACCGAGGGCGCGCTGGCCTGTCACATCGCGGTGCAGAAGGACCGCGTCGCCATCACGGGCCAGAAGATCAAGGAGGATCCCTACGTGCTCAGTGCGATAGGAGAGTCCGCCGCCGAAATCAATGCGTCGCGGGTCTCCCTCATCGAGACCGCCGACCGGTTCTACGACAAGGTCGACGCGGGTAAGGAAATCACATTCGAGGAGCGTGCGATCGGACGCCGCACCCAGATCGCCGCGGCCTGGCGTGCGGTGCGTGCCGTGGACGAGATCTTCGCGCGCGCCGGCGGTGGTGCGTTGCACTACAAGACTCCGATGCAACGGTTCTGGCGCGACGCGCACGCCGGTCTGGCGCACGCGGTCCACGTGCCCGGACCCACCAACCACGCGAGCGCGCTCACCCAGCTCGGCGGCGAACCGCAGGGGATGATGCGGGCCATGATCTGAAGCGCCGGGAGGCCGAGGCGCGCGCCCCGGCCTCCCGGCATCGGATCAGAGTGTGGCTGCGGCGAATCCGGTCTCGAGGTCGGCGAGGATGTCGTCGATACCCTCGATGCCGACGGCGAGCCGGACCAGTCCGGGAGTCACACCGGCGGCGAGTTGCTCCTCCGGGGTCAGCTGCGAGTGCGTGGTGGACGCCGGGTGGATCACCAGCGAGCGCACGTCTCCGATGTTCGCGACGTGGCTGTGCAGGGTGAGCGCGTTGACGAACTTCTTGCCCGCGTCGATGCCGCCGGCCAGTTCGAACGTCACGATCGCGCCCGGACCCTTCGGGGTGAGCTGCCGTGCGCGCTCGTGCCACTGCGAGGACGGCAGACCCGCGTACGCCACGGACGTGACCTCCGGGCGGGCCTCGAGGAACTCCGCCACCTTCTGGGCGTTGGCGACGTGCCGCTCCACGCGCAGGCTGAGGGTCTCGATGCCCTGCGCGATGAGGAACGCGTTGAACGGGGCGACCGCCGAACCGAGGTCGCGGAGCAGCTGCACGCGCGCCTTCAGCGCGTAGGCCGGGGCGCCGAGGTCCGCGAAGACGACACCGTGGTAGCTCGGGTCCGGGGTGGTGAAGTTGACGTGGCGGCCCTGGGTCCAGTCGAACGTGCCGCCGTCGACGATGACACCGGCGATCGCCGTACCGTGACCGCCGAGGTACTTGGTGGCCGAGTGCACCACGATGTCCGCGCCGTGCTTCAACGGTTGCAGCAGGTACGGCGTGGCTACCGTGTTGTCGACGATCAGCGGGATCCCGTTGTCGTGGCCGACCTTCGAGATTCCCGGGATGTCCAGGATGTGGTTCTTCGGGTTGGCGATCGTCTCACCGTAGAACGCCTTGGTGTTCGGGCGGACGGCGCCGCGCCACTGCTCGAGGTCGTCCGGGTCCTCGACGAACGACACCTCGATGCCGAGCTTGGGCAGCGTGTAGTGGAAGAGGTTGTAGGTGCCGCCGTACAGGTACGGGCTGGAGACGATGTGGTCACCTGCCTCCGCGAGGTTCAGCACCGCAAAGGTTTCCGCCGCCTGCCCGGAGGACAGCAGCAGTGCGGCGACGCCGCCCTCGAGCGCGGCGATGCGCTGCTCGACCGCGTCCTGCGTGGGGTTCATGATGCGGGTGTAGATGTTGCCCGGCTCGGCCAGACCGAACAGCGCGGCAGCGTGATCGGTGCTGTCGAACGTGTACGAGGTGGTCTGGTAGATCGGCAGCGCCCGCGCCTTGGTGGTCGCGTCGGACGTCTGCCCGGCGTGGATCTGCTTGGTCTCGAACGACCAGTTGACGGTGGGATCGATGCTCTCGGTCACGAGTGGTGTGCTCCAGATTCGGTGAGGTGGATGTGGTGAATCAGTTGTCGCCGGTGAGTGTTTCGACCACGGTGCGGACCGGGGTCTGATTGCGGGTCAGGTCGAGGACGGGGCAGTGCGCATCCACCGCCTCCTGCAGTTCGAGGTAGCGCTCCCGCGATTCCGGGCCGGTCAGCGTCACGACGACGCGCACTTCGCCGAACCCGGCACGTACGGCCTCGTCGAAGCCGAAGAACCCGCGTACGTCGAGGTCGCCCTCCGCCCGCGCCGAGATGTCGTCGACGCGGACACCGAGCTTCTCGGCCCAGAAGCGGTACGTGACCACCTGGCAGGAGAGCAGCGACGCGAGATAGTACTCCACGGGATTGGCCGCCGAATTGTCGCCGCCGAGCGCCGGTGGCTCGTCCACCTCGACGCTGTACTTGCCGAGCGTGACGGTGCTCGCGACGGCGTCGTGCGCCTGCGCGGAGGCGCGGAAGACGACGTGAGCGTTCGCGGAATCCTCGGACACGGCGTCGCGGGTGGCGCCGATGACCGACGCGAGATGCGAAACGGATGCAGTGGTCATGACAGTAAGAATCCTTCGAAAACGAGGGTGTGCAGGAAGAACCCGGCGCGAAACGTCACGCCGGGACGGGTCCGATCAGGAGATCGGACACCTCGAGGTACACACCAGTGCGAAATCGACATGGCGACGCCGCGTCAGCAGCTCACCTGAGTCGATCACGCCGGATTCGGTCACGGATCAGACTGTAACCGCACGACACGCATTCCGACCAGTCCCATAGGAATTCTGCTCACGGAGTGGGCAGCGCGCGGCACAGGGCGTCGAGAGTGGCCGAGAAACGCGCGGACGACGGCGTGCTGTAGCCGACGACGAGTCCGTCGGACCGGTCCGCGGGACCGTCGGGATGACGGAACGTGCGTAGACCCTCCACCGCGAGACCGAGGGACGCGGCCCGGTCGACGGTGGCCGCCTCGGTCCCGTCGGGAAGTTCGAGTACGGCGTGCAAACCGGCCGCGATGCCGGTGACGTGCACGTGTGGTGCACGGGCGGCGAGGGTTTCGACGAGGGTGTCGCGCCGGCGACGGTAGAGGGTGCGCATCCTGCGGACGTGCCGATCGAATGCGCCCCTCTCGATGAAGTCGGCCAGGGTCAGCTGGTCCGTCGCGCTGACCCATCTCTCGTATCCGCCCTTGACTGCCAGAACACGGTCGATCAGGCGTTCCGGCAGCACCATCCAGCCCACGCGGATCGCGGGGGAGAGGGTCTTGCTCACGGTGCCCAGGTATGCCACCTCGTCCGGAGCCAGACCCTGCAGGGCGCCGACGGGTTGGCGGTCGTACCGGAACTCCCCGTCGTAATCGTCCTCGATCACGATCGCGCCCGTCGCACGTGCCCATTCCACGAAAGCCGTTCTCCTGCCGGGATGGAGCGGCCCGCCGGTAGGGAATTGATGGGCCGGGGTGAGCAACGCCGCCGACAGTTGCCTGCCCGTCGTATCCGGGGGCTGCGCTCCGCGGTCGTCGAGTTGCAGGGGGATGGTGGAGACGCCGGCATCGCCGAGCAGCTCGCGATGAAGGTGCAACCCATACCCTTCGACGGCGATCGGCCCCTTCGCGGCGCGGGCGAGCAACCACAGTCCGTGCCCCGAGCTCGCACTGACCACGATGTGGTCGGGATCGGTGCGCACTCCTCGTGCCCGAGAAAGGTATTCGGCGAGAGCGTGACGGAGCTCGGGACGTCCCCGCGGATCACCCGGTCCGAACGCGTCGTTGGGTGCCGCAGTGAGCGCCCGGCGGGCCGACGCCATCCAGGCGGCACGCGGAAACTCCCCGACGTCGGGAGAACCGGGCATCAGGCTCAACGCCGGTCGGGGCGCCGCCGCGGAACGGGTGTGCGGACGTCGGGCCGGCTCGCCTGCCCGGTCGGCGACCCGGGTCCCCGACCCCTGCCGGGCGGTGAGCCAGCCCTCGGCCACGAGTTCGGCGTACGCCTCGGCGACGGTGTTGCGGGCGATGCCGAGGTCGAGGGCCAGGGTGCGGGACGGCGGGAGGGTGGTGCCTGCGACGAGCCGTCCCGATCGAATCGACTCGCGCAGAGCGGAAACCAGGTTCGCGCGCACCCCCGGCGCCCGTCCGCCGCCGGACGCGGTGAGGTCGAGATGGAGGTCGCGGCCCAGACCCGAATTGGCCCAAGTTTCCATGCACGAATTGAACCATAGAGATGGGCTATTTCGCGCTTACTGTTCTCGTATGACCACAACAGAGCGCAAGACCCGCGTCGACCTCGCCCGCAAGGCCCCCGCCGTCTACAAGGCGATGATCGCCCTCGACGCCGCGGCACGGCAAGGCCTCGACCCGGAGCTGGTCGAGCTGGTGCTCACCCGTTGCTCCCAGATCAATCACTGTGCGTGGTGCATCGACATGCACACCGCCGATGCCCGCAAGATCGGCATCAGCGAACAGAGGTTGTACCTGCTGGGCGCGTGGGAGGAGGCGCACGGGCTGTACACCGACAAGGAGCGTGCCGCGCTCGCGCTCGCCGAGGCGATCACCGTGCTGACCGACGGCTTCGTCCCCGACTCGGTGTACGAGGAGGCGGAGGAGCACTTCGAGGAGAAGGAACTGGCGCAGCTCATCTCGCTGGTGCTCACGATCAACGCGTGGAATCGCATCGCCGTGAGCACGCGGAAGACCCCGCGGGTGCGCTGATCCCGGGTAACGGACCCGCCGCCTCGCGCCCGCTGCACTGCCGCCCGCTCAGAAGTTTCCGCGGGCGGCTTGTTCGCGTTCGATGGCTTCGAAGAGGGCTTTGAAGTTGCCGATGCCGAAGCCGAGGGAGCCGTGGCGTTCGATGAGTTCGAAGAACACGGTGGGGCGGTCG
>NZ_JAAOQS010000072.1:0-49119 GCF_011603105.1 Rhodococcus sp. A14
CACCTCACCGACAAACGCATCCAACTGTTCCCCGACCCGGTCGAGAGCGGCTGTATCCATGCCCGCATGCTCTCGAGAAGGCCACGAAAACTCGAGCCGACACGCCGAGCTAACAAAGTACTACTAGTGAGATGCCGGAGCCGTTGACGTTGACGTTGGATTGGTCCTCGTGTCCCAGCCCTTGGAGGACAGCGAGGACCTGGACGGCGAAGGCCTCATTGATCTCGATGAGGTCGATATCGTCGAGCTCAGCCCATGCTTGCGGAACAATTTTTGGACGGCGGGGACCGGGCCGATGCCCATCTCCGCCGGGTCGCAACCACAGTCGCCCACCCATGTAGGAAGCCGAGCGGCTCGAGCCCGAGTCTGTCGAGTTGGTCTTCGGCGACGACGAGGCATGCGGCGGCGGCGTCGTTCTGCTGACAGGCGTTGCCAGCGGTGACGGTGCCATCGGGTATGACGGTGCGGAGCCGCGCGAGCTTTTCGGGAGTGGTGTCACCGCGGATGCCCTCGTCGTGGTCGAAGACGATCGTTTCGCCTTTTCGTTGCGGAACTTTGACGGGGACAACCTCGTTGTCGAACCGACCCTCGGCCCAGGCGGCCGCGGCCCGATGTTGGCTCTGCACCGCGAAAGCGTCGGCGGCCTCGCGGGAGATGGCGTACTTGGCCGCCAGGTTTTCGGCGGTCTCGATCATCCCGGAGATGTAACCGAACCTCTCGACGGGCTGCGCCCGTTCGCGACCACGGTCGAGCCGATCGTGGAGTTTGACCTAGCCTTGCCTTGAGCCCCAGCGCATGTCGGTCGTGTAGAACTCCACATTGCTCATACTCTCGACGCCACCGGCCATGACGACATCGGCTGCCCCGCTCTGAATCATCATCGCGGCGGTGGCGATCGACTGCAGTCCACCTCCGCACCGCTATCTGGGCGCGCTGCCCGGCGTGGACCTGACCCGGTGCTGCGGCGGGTCGTTGGGGTTGAACTCGCCGGTGCCCCGAGGATGCGCGGCGAAGCCGGATACGGTCGGAGTAACTCAGGGGCAGGGCTTATGGGGCAGTGGCAGTTGGTCAGCACGCGCGGCCGGAGGTATCTCGGCGACGAACCGTCCGCCGGTTCGCGCTGGCCGGCCTGCTGTTGCTGGGTGTGGTCCTTTTCGCGTGGAACGCGCCCACCCACGTGGGGTGGGCGCTCGGCGGCCTGGCAGGGTGCCCGCTCCTCTACGGGGTCCTCGCGGTGGGAGTCCTGCGGCCGACCGCGACGTCGACGGTGCGCTCGGAGCTAGGGATCTCACTGAATGGTTGGGACTGGGGCGTCCTCGCCCGAACTCGCGCCGGCGGAAACTCATCAAGATCGCGGTCTGGTGTCTGCTCATTCCGGGGGTACTTGCGTTCTTTCAGTTCGCATTCATCAACAGGTGGGTCGGGGAGGTGTTTCCGGTCACCGATCCCGGGATCCGAGCGGCGCGCGTGGGCCGGGCGGATCTGGTTCTGTCGAGCGGGGTGTACGGGATTTTCGTCTACGCCTTCATCCGCGCTGGCATGCTCGAAGAACTTGCAGCGCGGCTGCTGCCGTTGATCGTGCAACGCTGGCGGCCCGGCGCCCACTTCCTCGTTGCGGCCATCGCCGTCGCCTCCACGGCGTGGTTCTCCTGGGGCCACGTCGAATACGGCACCGCGAACGTCCTTACGGCACTGGTCGGTGGTGTCGTCTACATGGGCCTGGCCCTTTCCACCCGCTCGTTGTGGCCGGCGATCATGGCGCACGGCATCTATGACCTGTTCGTCTTCTGGGTGAGGATTCGGATGTGACGGCCGGGGCCCTGGTCTGCGAGGGCCACCACTCCCGGACGGGTTGTGCCATGCTGCGGGCACAGTGTCGAAGTCGTGAGGGGTGACATGACTGTTCATACGTTGGTGCGTTCCACAGGCAGGCGTGGTTGGACGGTGCGGTGCGATGTGTGTGGTGAGCGCGGTCGTGGAGACGGCGTGTTCCGCCCGTCGGGGTGGGCGGGCGAGTCTTGTGCGCGCCGGCCCGTGTCGGCGAGGATGGGTCCGATCCCTGACGTGCGAAGAAGGAGTCGGCGCGATGACGAAGTACCTGATCTCGTTCCCGAGTGGTGCCATGGATTTTCCCGACGAGGATCTGCAGGCAGCGTCGGATGCGTCGCATGCGGTGGTGGAGGAGGCGAAGGACGCCGGCGTCTGGGTATTCGGCGGTGGAATCGACGAGAGCGTTCCGCCTGTCCTGGTCGATGGGGATGGCACGGTGACGGAGGGCACGTACCCGCAGACGAAGCAGCTCGAAGGCGGCTACACGATATTGGAGTTGCCCTCCCGCGAGTCGGCACTGGAATGGGCTGCGAAGATCGCGGTTGCCTGCCGGTGTGCGCAGGAGGTGCGCACGTTTCATTACGATCCCGCCAGCTGACGGGGTTCGACCTCCCAGCAATCGCATTCGGCTTCGGCTAGATCCCCTTCCCGCCCCACCATCCACCGGGGCAAGACCCGCACCGCCGCCACGTGCACCGCGACCGGCTCGCTCGGGGCGTTCAATCCGTTCACGTCGACTTCCGGGGCCAGGTCCATCACTCGCCGTGAGCCGTGTAGCGCTCCTATTGCTCGTGGCCGAACTCGATCGGCCGGCTGTGGATTCCTGCGGGGGTGAGCGATCTGGTCGTCACGCTCGGGGAGCGTCGCGGCCACATCCGGTTCCTCTCGACGGGTCTCCCTTGTCCGCGAGCACCCGATGCGGGCGCGTTCTCGGGCGTCGTCGTCCGGATCGAAGTCGACCGCAAGCGCAAACATGCTGAACTCTCGGCGGAACGCTCATCGAATTCGCCTGCAGGTGAGCGCCATTCGGGGGGATGCTACCGAGCAGGAGATCCTCGACCTCGACTTTCCTCGCCGTCGCGCGGCACCCAGGACGCGTCGGCCGGGATCTGATTCACGGGCCGGCCGCTGGATGGGAGATCCAGATTGCCCTCATTCGTGCAACTGGCTGCGCGAGTACAGGATCGACCACGTCGCACACCTCGGACCGTCCGCAGTCACTGGAATCGCAACCCTACTCGGACTCGACACCGAGACCATCGATCAGGCTGTCGGGAGGCCAAGGTGGTACTGACGATCCCTGGGTGGTCGTCGGCGACAAGCCTAACGTGGAGCTATGGAACTTGGACTGCACATCGCCGACTTCACCTTTCCGGACGGCCCGTCGACCCTCGCGCACGACTTGTCTCGCATTGCCGTCACCGCCGAGGACGTGGGTTTCGCCAAGATCAGCGTCATGGATCATCTCTGGCAGATCGAACCGGTTGGACCGATCGACACCGAGATGCTCGAGGCCTACACCACTCTCGGTTATCTCGCTGCCGTCACGAAGAAGGTGGACTTGCTGGCCTGGGTCACCGCGACTGTCTACCGCGAGCCGGGCCTTCTTGCCAAGGCCGTGACCACGCTCGACGTCCTGTCCAAGGGTCGTGCCTACCTGGGAATCGGCGCCGCCTGGAACGAGGACGAGAGTGTGGGACTCGGGCTCCACTTCCCGCCCACGGCCGAACGCTTCGAACGGTTGGAGGAAACACTGCAGATCTGCCTGCAGATGTGGAGCGAGAACGACGGACCGTTCGAGGGGACGCACTACCAGCTCGGCCGCACGATGAACGTGCCGCAGTCGCTCCGGCGCCCACACCCGCCAATTCTGATCGGCGGTGGGGGTGAGAAGAAGACGCTTCGGCTGGTCGCGCAGTACGCGCAGGCCTGCAACCTGTTCGGCGGACCCGAGGTCGAGCACAAGCTGGAGGTGTTGAAGAGCCACTGCGACGCTCTCGGAACCGACTACGACGCCATCGAGAAGACCGTGATGTTCCCACTCGACCCGGGTGCGGGTGGACAGAACGTGGACAGCCTTCTGGGTCAACTCGAGGACTTGTCGAAGCTGGGAGTCACTCACGTTCACGGATGGGTACCACAAGTCGCGTCGATCACGCCCCTCGAGATCTTGGGCGAGCGCGTGGTTCCGGTGATCGCGGACTGGTGATCTCTCCGACGCACGGATCGCCTGATCGGTCGCCCGCGGTAGCGCCCGCCAGGCCTCGGTGGAGTGCATGGTGGCGAAGCTTCGGCGAGGCCGATGGTGGACGGAAACTGGACGGCGAGGGGCGCAGCCTGGTCCCGGTGAACGCGACCGATGCGCACGTGAACCGCGGAGTGTTCGCATGGTGAACCAAAGTGGTCGAAGTGAATCAAAATCGGGCGCTTGAATATGCTCTGATGATGTCGCACCTAACCTGGACTCGACGCGAGACCGATAGCCTCACGAGGAGCCTATCGACCTCGGAACGAACTGACGCGGGAGAACAATCATGAGCGCCGATAAGCATCCAACCATCATCTACACGCTGACCGACGAGGCGCCGTTACTCGCCACCTACGCGTTCCTGCCGATCGTGCGCACCTTCGCCGGTGCCGCGGGCATCGAGGTCGAGTCCAGCGACATTTCGGTACCGGCGCGGATCCTGGCCGAGTTCCCCGACCGCCTCACCGAAGAGCAGCGCGTCCCGGACAACTTGGCCGAGCTGGGTCGGCTGACGCAACTGCCCGAGACCAACATCATCAAGCTGCCGAACATCAGCGCGTCTGTGCCGCAGCTCCTGGCCGCCATCAAGGAACTGCAGGGCAAGGGCTACCGGATTCCGGACTTTCCGGAAGCCCCCAAGACCGACGAGGAACGCGATATCCGGCAGCGCTACGGCAGGATCCTCGGCAGTGCGGTCAACCCGGTCCTGCGTGAGGGCAACTCCGACCGTCGCGCACCCCGGGCGGTGAAGGAGTACGTCCGCAAGCACCCGCACAGCATGGGTGAGTGGTCGATGGCCTCGCGCAGTCACGTCGCGCACATGCGGCACGGCGACTTCTACCACGGCGAGAAGTCGATGACACTGGACCGGCAGCGCACGGTCCGGATGGAGTTGGTGACCGACGGCGGCGAGACGATCGTCCTCAAGGAGGGGCTGACCCTGGGCGAGGGCGACATCATGGACAGCATGTTCATGAGCAAGAAGGCCTTGCTCGACTTCTACGAGGAGCAGATGGAGGATGCGCGCAAGACGGGCGTGATGTTCTCCCTCCACGTCAAGGCGACGATGATGAAGGTCTCGCACCCCATCGTCTTCGGCCACGCGGTGAAGACCTTCTACAAGGACGCCTTCGCCAAGCACCAGAAGCTGTTCGACGAACTGGGCGTCAACGTCAACAACGGCCTCGTCGACCTCTACGACAAGATCGAGACGCTGCCGAGCACGCAGCGCGAGGAGATCATTCAGGACCTGCACGACTGCCATGAGCACCGTCCCGAGTTGGCCATGGTCGACTCCGCCCGCGGCATCTCGAACTTCCATTCGCCCAGCGACGTCATAGTGGACGCCTCGATGCCCGCGATGATCCGCTCTGGCGGCATGATGTACGGCGCCGACGGGCGACTCAAGGACGCCAAGGCGGTGATGCCGGAATCCACTTTCGCGCGCATCTACCAGGAGATCATCAACTTCTGTAAGACCAACGGCGCGTTCGACCCGACGACCATGGGCACTGTCCCCAACGTCGGGCTCATGGCGCAGAAGGCCGAGGAGTACGGCTCGCACGACAAGACCTTCGAGATTCCGGAGGACGGCGACGCCAACTTCGTGGATGTCGAGACCGGTGAGGTGCTGCTCACCCAGCACGTCGAGGCTGGTGACATCTGGCGCATGTGCACCGTCAAGGACGCGCCGATCCGCGACTGGGTCAAGCTCGCGGTCACCCGGGCACGCAACTCCGGCATGCCGGTGCTGTTCTGGCTGGACCCGTACCGCCCGCACGAGAACGAGCTGATCAAGAAGGTCGAGCTGTACCTGCAGGATCATGACACCGAGGGCCTCGACATCCAGATCATGTCGCAGGTGCGCTCGATGCGTTACACGCTGGAGCGGCTGATCCGCGGCATGGACACCATCGCCGCGACCGGCAACATCCTGCGTGACTACCTCACCGACCTGTTCCCGATCCTGGAACTCGGCACCAGCGCCAAGATGCTGTCGATCGTGCCGCTGATGGCCGGCGGTGGCATGTACGAGACGGGCGCCGGTGGGTCGGCGCCCAAGCACGTCAAGCAGCTGGTGGAGGAGAATCACCTGCGATGGGATTCGCTCGGTGAGTTCCTGGCATTGGCCGTCAGCCTGGAAGATCTCGGCATCAAGACCGGCAACGAGCACGCCAAGATCCTGGCCAAGACGCTCGACGCGGCGACCGGCAAGCTGCTGGACGAGAACAAGAACCCGTCGCGCAAGACCGGCGAGCTCGACAACCGGGGCAGCCAGTTCTACCTCGCGTTGTACTGGGCACAGGAACTCGCCGCGCAGACCGAGGACAAGGAATTGGCGGAACGTTTCGCCACCCTTGCCGAGACGTTGACCGAAAACGAGGAGACCATCGTGCGGGAGCTCATCGAGGTTCAGGGCTCACCGGTCGACATCGGCGGCTACTACCAGCCGGACAGCGAGAAGGCCGACGCCGTGATGAGGCCGAGCAAGACTTTGAACACCACGCTGGCGGCCGCGCAACAGTGAGCCCGAACCACTGAACTGCCGGTTCGTGAACTGTGCACGGGTCGAACACTGGTGCGGGGAAGGGTCCTGGCCCTTGTGGGTCAGGGCCGCCCCTCCAGCGCCCCTGTGACCGCCAGGTCGTCGAGCAGCCCCAAAAATGCACGGGCACAGGGGAGGTCGGCAGTGGCCCCCGCCACGGTGGGCCAGTCGACCTGCTCGCGCAAAGCGCGGGCGACCGGCAGCATCGGCACGAAATCACACCGATGGGAACCGAGACGACGGAGTTTGTCGATCATCAGATCGGTTCCGCTGAGGACAGGCGCCCAGATCTGCCCGATCCGCATCGTCTCGGCCCGTGCGAGGAGTCCCTCCCCGGTCCCAGTGGTACCGGCCGGATACAGCAGGGTGACCCGGAGATCACCGCCGACGACCTGCCGTGACCCGAGGCGGGAGGAAGCGATGGACCGCATCCCACCCGCAGCCAACGCGGTCCGTGCCTCGGTCAGGTGTTCGTCCGAGGCGATGATGGTCACCTGGTGCTCGGCTGGCGGTCCGCCGCGGGCGTAGACGGCGCAGTCCCCGCCGACCGCGAACGGCACGTCAGCGGCCGAGAGGATGTTCACTGCCCGACCCAGCGTCCGCATCAGCTGGGCTTCGCGGGCCGCGACTATTCGAACGGTGGGGTAATCCTCCGTCCGCGGAGAGCAATGGCGCGGCAGGTGCTCGGTGGTCATGACCGGTGGGTACCCGGCGTGTGCGGACCTCAACCGTGCGATGGGCGATCTCGCTTCACGGAGTGCGGCCACAGGCGGTTGATCGAGGGACCTTCGTCAGGGGCGCCGAGTACGGGTCTGCCAGCGTGTCTTCGCCCGTGGCGACTCTTGCAGCAGAAACCGACCGATGGGCATTGTTTTGGCGGTCTCATCGAAATGGTGGACTCCGGTGTAGTCGACTGACCGCCGTCGGTCTGCGCAGCCGCGATAGACGTGCTGGCGGCGTCAATGTCTCATTGGCTCTGTACAATTCGGAGATACCCGATGGTGCTGGAATCGGGACGGCCCGCGGGAGGCAGGAATGGGGTCACACAGCGCGGGTTTTCCTGGAGACTGATGAGTTATGACCGATCAGCTGCATGCCGACCTCACAGAACGTCTCGGCCGGGCGGTCGCCCGTGCCGCCATGGATGGTGATCCCCTGTTCGGTACCGTCGAGATCACCATCGCCGAGCTTGCTGAGCTGCTCGAAAGCCGAACCCCTCCCGGCGAGTGACCGGGGGATGTCTGGTCAGGGTTGTCGCCGGTTCGTCGCGCATACACTAGGGCGATGACCGATTCGTCAGCGCCGGTGGCTCCGTTCGGGCGCGTTCTCACAGCGATGGCTACGGCGTTCACCGTGGATGGCGAGATCGATGAGGAGGCGACTGCTCGGATCGCCGTACATCTGGTCGATCATGGGCACGACGGGCTTGTCGTCTCGGGGACGACCGGTGAGGCGGCCACGACTACCACCGCCGAGGACGGTCGGATCTTGCGAGTGGTCAAGGATGCGGTGGGCAACCGCGCGAAGATCGTTGCCGGGGTGGGAACGAATGACACGCGGCACACACTCGAATTGGCGAGGCAGGCTGTCACGCTCGGAGCTGACGGGTTGCTGCTCGTGACGCCGTATTACAACAAGCCGAGCCAGGGGGGTGTACTGCAGCACTTCCGGTACGTCGTGGAGGCAGTCGATGCTCCAGTCATGGTCTACGACATTCCCGGCCGGGCCGGTACCAAGCTGGCGCCGTCGACGTTCGAGACGATGGCGGAGTGGCCGTCCGTGGTGGCGGTGAAGGATGCCGCCGGAGATCCCACTCAGGCGATCATGTTGCGCGAATTGGGCTATGCGGTCTACTCGGGAGACGACAGCCTCACTCTGGGTTTCCTGGCGTATGGGGCGTGCGGGGTTGTCTCTGTTCTCGGTCACGTGGCAGGCGACGAGATCCGCACCATGATTGACGCCTTCTTGTCGGGGGATGTGGAAACCGCACGGGAGATCAATGCCCGCCTGCAGCCGGCCTTGCATGCGGTCATGGGTGTCCCCAATTACGGCGCGACGACGGTCAAGGGAGCACTGCAGTTGCTCGGAGTGCTGCAGAACAGAACTGTGCGGTCCCCGCTACTTGCCCTCGACGACGGCGAGTACGAGGCGTTGCGGACGGGGCTGCTCGCTTCGGGGTTGCTGCACTGACCGAGCTGAGCATGCACTCAAAGCTGTCGACGCCGACGTTCCCGCCACACATGCTGCTACCTGGCCCCAGCGCACGGGTCGCCATGGTTGTCAGGTGCCGGAGGCGGCACCGGTGGTGATTGGTTGCCTGAGGATCGTGCGTTGCTTCTCGGGCGTGATCCTGCGGAAGTCGTTGAGGTAGATCTCGTGGTGCTTGCCGGACACACACAGTCTGTTGCCGGGGATGAACTCGTCGTGCAGTTGTGCGAGCACGCCTGCTTCGTCGTCGAAAGAGCCGGCGTGCAGTGTCTGCACGCACCGCCCTTCGCTCAGCGCCTCGAGTCGGACGTCGTCCAGACGTATCGGGCGGTTCTTGGCACCGGCCTGTTCGACTGCGGTGGTGAACATGGCGTGTTCGACCCAGTTCGGGGTCATGATCATCATCGTCCAGTCCCATCGCGACTTGTCCCGCACCGTTGTGAAGGAGTCCATGTCGTCTGCCCACCACAAGCCCTCCAGCGGAGGAACGACATAGTCGCGGCCGAGGTCACGCTTGCTGGCGAACTTCAATTTGTACGCGAGGGGGTAGAGCGCTTCGACGGCGTCGCTGAATGCGGGTGAGGTGTTGGGGTCGCCGTGACCGTCGATCATGAGATACTGCATGTCGGGCACATCGACGATCCTGAACTCGCCTCGTGGGGCCTGGTAGGCGGCGAGGGTTTTCTTGAAGTCGGTCTTGTCCGTCATCGGGCACCTGGACTCGCGTAGCGAGCCACACCTTTCTGCCTCCACGAGGCTCGACGATTATGAGAACTGTGGGGTGCGGTTCCGTCTCGGCCGCCACGAGGTGGAGTCCGCGGCGGCCGAGGATCCGCGAGCACCTTCGGGGTACGGGCCGGAGGAGGATCTCGAGGTCAGTCAGTGAGGGTGGGCGGCGCAGTGAGGAACGGGCGCACTTCGAGCCACTCATGGATCGGTTTCCCTCCCGCCCCCGGAGCGGCGGAGAGCTCACCTGCCAGCTCGATGGCGCGGTCGTAGCTGTCGACGTCGATCATCATCCAGCCGGCGATGAGGTCCTTGGTCTCGGCAAAGGGGCCGTCGGTGACCGGTGGGCGACCCTCGCCGTCGTAGCGGACGAACACCCCGTCGGGGGCGAGCGCTTGACCGTCGACGAACTCGCCGGTGCCTTCGAGTCGGTCTGCGAAGTCTTGCATGTACTGGACGTGGGCCGAGATCTCTTCCGGCGTCCACTGGTCCATCGGCACGTCGTTGACCGCAGCAGGGGCGCCGCGGTAGTGCTTGAGCAGAAGATACTTGGCCATTGTGGTTCTCCTCGGTGATGGTGCGGCCCATTGTGGTCGCGTTCATTGTGGAAACGGAGCCAGTCAGGATTTCTCGACACGCCGCCGAAGAATTTTTTGGGGTCTCGTCCGAACCGGGTGCGGGGACTGGTAGTTGCGGTGTCCGGGCGCGTTGTGCACAGCGCTGCGCGACGCAGCACCTCACAGTGTCGGCCGATCGAGCGGACGTCGCAGGGGATCGAGCGCGCCGGCGTCCCGTAGCCGGCCGTATACGCGAACAACCGTGTCGACGTCGCCCGGTGCTGCAATGTGCAGAAGCCGGCCGCTGCTCAGCGTGTCCTGACGGACCGCCTCCGGGCCGTCGGGCACCAGGACTGCGCGGGCCGCGGACAGATAGCCGAACCGGCCGACGACCGGATCGCCGACGGTGAAGCCGGCGTCGTCTTCGAGGGCATCGAGAATGTCGTCGTCGCTCACGTCACCGAAATCCGGTTCCCACACCGACGCAAGCGTTGCGAGCAGTTCGGATTCGGGGACGACGGCGCCGTCGGGCGCATCGACCGTCATCACCAGCGACTGCAGGAGAAACTGCGGGGCACCACCCGCCACGCCGGACAGTTCCACTGCCCACCCGTCCGCACCCGCGTGCATCAGTCGCAATCCGGTCCCCGTCAGGTCCGACCACGCTTCCGCGCCCTGAGCGTCCAGGAGTACCGCTGTCAACTCGTCCGGCGCACAGGCGGTGTCCGGGCCCGACGCGTGAACCTGCCGCCACTCGCCTCGCGCCGGTGGCGCAGCCGCCGGCAGCAGTTCCGTGACGTGCTCCAACGTCTGCCGCCACTGTCCTGCCAGCGTTTCGACCGGCTCCCGCCGCGGTCCCCAGAAGGCCCGCACGACGCGTCGCATTCGAATATGTCCTCCCTCGCGATACCTACGGTCGTCCGTGCGTCCCCGGGCGGGATCAGGGTCCGCAACGAACCGTGGTGCACCTGATTCTGTCATCAGATGCGTCCTGCCCACTGGAAAGGAAGCATCGATTCCCGGATGCTGGTGACCATTTCGGCGATCCCCTCAGCTGTGGCAGGCTTCAGGGTGAGGTGACACCCAACATGCAGTAACCGGCGGCAATGTAGAGGCCGCGGTGACCGGGAACCGGGCCGATGGACGGCAGGCTGTCGGGCGTGGCCGGTCGCAAACTGGTACGGGCTCAGTGCTCCGATGATCGGCAACTGGATGCCCAGGGGAGTGAGAAGCGCGTTTGTCGCGGCACCGAGCGCGATGACCGCGTGGTCGTTGTCCAAGGAGTGGTCCGGCGTTGTATCGACCACTTCGCGCCTGCGGGAGTGACGGTCTCCACGGCAGTGTGCTGGAGGACGGTGACGCCCATGTCGGTGACCTTCTCGAGCAGACCTTGGAGCAGGGATTACCGGTTGACGTGTCGGTCGATCGAGGTGTGGGCGGCGACCTGCACCCCGGGCCGACGGCAGTACCACGTTGACGTGCTTCGTCACCGGACAGGTATTCGATGCTGCCCGGGAAGCCCAGTCCTTTCGCCTCACTTCGGCGTGATGGTCTCGGGTACGGAGCTGCTCTCGCCGCGGCCGACGATGAGCGCGATGCATGCTGAGGCGGCCGAGGCTGGGCCCAGACCCGCGCGTACCCAATTCCAGCGATACCAGTCGGTCAGGGTTGTGTGCACCGCCTCGGGTGGGAAAGCAGGGTCGAACATGGCGAGGTTCGCGTCCACGAAGTAGATCGGGAGGACCAACAGGGTCCCGACCATGCCTACGGTCGCCAGAGTCCAGGCGCGGCGCCCGGGTCGATGACTCTCGACGGCGGAGTAAGTGGTGATGGCGACCATCACTGTCGAGGCGCGGTCGAAGGGGAACACCGCCGCTCCGGTGACGGGGCCGTAGACCGCGAAGTGGTGCAGGAATTCCGCTGGTTCCATGGCAGCCAGGTCGGGACGATCACGGTTTGGCTGAGCAGGGCGCCGTCGGCGAAGGCCGCGGTGGTGGCTACCGCGGCGGTGTCGATGGTACCGTCCGCGCGCCCGGAAGGCGCTGGTCCGCGAGGAGGAATGATCCACTGAGGGGTCAGGGCCATTGGGCGACTCCACATCTCGTGCCCTCGATGGTTCTGGTCGGCGCTGGTGGTTGACGATTGGTTTTGATGAACGACTGGTTCTAAAACGCGGCGAATGCCCGTGCGAGTACGCCGTCACGGTGCCCGTGCGAGTACGCCGTCACGGTCGGCGGCGGGAATCACGGATCGGGGGAATCGCCGTGGTTCGCGCAGTAGACTGACGGTCCCCGACGAGGAGGGTCCGATTGCTGATCTTCGGCGAGCCGTACGAGGCGAGTAACGGCATGGTGATCATTACTGTGTCGCGGACAGGCTGGGGTCATCGGGCTGAGCGCCCGGTTGGCATCTACACAGTCGGTGCGGAGGGTGTTACCTGGACGCCTGCCGTCGATGCGAGCTGGCACGCGTTGATCGGGGTCTGCACGGGTTTCGCGGCGGCCGTAATCGGTACGATCGCGGTTTTGCGGCGTCCTCCATGGCCGGAGATGACCGAGCGGGTGATGACCGCGCTTGCGCAGGCGCGGATTGCTGAAAGCCGACATCGGTAGGACATCGATCCACTCGCCGCACTCCTCCGCGCTGATTGCGATGCAGGTGGGCTGGTGCCGCGCATTGGTGGTCGCGCGTCGGACGGGGGTAAGGATCTTCCGTCCCAACCAAGTCGAACGCTCCGGCCGGGGTCCACGGCGACGAATTCACTTATTCTGAATGCAGATTCGCCAGGTGCAAGGATGTCGGGTGCCTCGATGCGGCATCCCAGGCCCGCGCCTCGGCGGAGCTGGATCCGGTCTTACGCAGAGGGCATCCGGACCGAAACCACATGGGCGCCCGCATCTATCAGCGCAGTGCGTCCTCGAGCAGGAACAGGGCATGGGCGGTAGTCGCCTCCACCACGTCGCCGGGATCTCCATCGAAGTGCCGCAGCTCGGTGCGAGCGGAACCGTCGGCGAAGACCCCGAACCACACTGTCCCCGGTGGTTGTCCGTCCTGAGATTGGGGCCCGCCGGCACCGGTGACCGCCACCGCGAGATCCGCGCCGAGCAACTCGGCTACTGATGTCACCATCGCGCGGGCACTGGGTTCGCTGACTACCGGGCCGTCGGGAACCTGCAGCAATCCATGTTTCACCGAGCTGGCATAGGCCACGATGCTGCCTCGATACCACTCTGACGACGACGGCGCGGCACCGAGAACGGCGGAAATTCTCCCGCCAGTCAAGGATTCCGCTGTGGCAATGGTGAGTTGCCGATCGCGCGCAGCCACAGAGATCCGCTCCGCACGCTCGTCACACCTACTCATACGCCGCGCACCGCACCCCGGCCGATGCGGTGAGGTCCACAGACACTCGCCCTTGCCGCCGCGAGCACAATCACCAACAACATCACATTGATCATCTGGCCTCCATCTCGTGCTTCGAGTAGAACTTGTTGCCGACTCTTCCGGACCTGTAATTCCTGCGAGCGGTGCACCGCTCGCCTTCGACAGATGAACCGGCGCCGGTAATTCTCGGCGGCGCCGCCGGCTACGGGCTGAACCGGGGAGCCTGGTCGTCGTCGCTTCCGGACACGACGACCTGGGTACCGAAATACTCCACGAGGAGTGGGCGTAATCCCAGATCGCAATCGCCCCACACGCGAGTGCCAATTCGGGAGAACCACACCCGACGATGAGCGAGCGCGGGGGTGCGGACTGGGACTCCACGAGCTTGTGTCGACGACGACTCGTGGAGTCTCGGCTCGGCGCGACGTGCAGAAAGGAATTCGGGCCAGCGCGTTCACGGACTGGACTCGAGGTACCCCCTCAAAGCCGCGACAGCCACCGAGGGGTGCTACCAATCCGGTCAACACACCGCGCGTGCTTACTCTTACCCACCGACCAGGAGCGCAGGGCCTCACTGGGTGTCGACCTCCGGGGCGGGCATGTACAGGTCAGAGGTTGGGAAGAGCCGCGGCGAGGAAGACGAGGCCGGCGGCGATTCCGAAAGCCCCGGTGAGGATGCCGAGGAGGGCTTCCAGTCCCTTGGGCTCGTTCCCTTCGACGGCGGGGTGCCGGTAGGCGGCGATTCCGGCCGCGATGGCGCCGGCACCGAGCAGGATGCCGAACCTGAACATCCAGAACATCACGATCGACAGCGAGCCCAGCATGAACGAGAGGTCGGTGCAGTATTCACCGAGAAGACGGGGCGGCCTGGGCCAGGATGAGCGTGGCACGGATTTGTGGGGATCGTGTCGGAACCCGGTCGTGGTGGCCGTCATCTTTCAGGTCCTCAGAGTGTATGCAGTGGGGATCGGATATGTTGTCCTGCACCAGGTCCGGTCCAGCGGTGGCGGTGCACCGCTGAACCGAACCGGCGTGCGTGGTGCGCGGGTCAGGCTTCGATGGGGGTGCGGTCACCGCACGCAACGGGTGAGCCGCCGCGGGTGATCTCGATGCGCCGCGGCTTCGCTCGTTCGGTGACCGGCAGAATCACGCTGAGAACACCGTTGTCGTAACTGGCCGAAATACGGTCGACGTCGATGTTCTCTCCGAGCGACACCTGGCGCCGGTAGCGGCCGCTGAATCGCTCCGATGTCAACCACTGCACACCATCGTCTGGCTGGCTTCGATGGGCGGTCAGGGTCAATACCCCGGCATCGACATCGATGTCGATCGAGCCGGGGTCCATACCGGGCAGATCGGCGTGCAGGACGTAGTGGTCGTCGACTTTGTACAGATCCATCGGCATGAACCGCGGACGACGCGACGATCCGGTATGAGCGCCCAGCAACGACTGGGTCATCGAGTCGATGTCGGTGAAGGGATCGAAACGCAGCACAGCAACACACCTCCCATGATCAGTTAAGTGGTCCGCCACCTCGGCGAAGCCTCCATCACTGTGGGAAAGCAATTTAGCACTCGGTCGCTCCGAGTGCCAGAACTGATGGTGGTGTTTCGTTCTCCTCCTCTTAGTCGCACCCCCGCTACTCGGTGGTTACCAACGAGGAGGGGTCGTCGGCGGGGTGGCGGGACGGCCGTTTCGAAATGGGGGTCATGCTTCGGCGAGGGGAGGGGCGTCCCTCGGCCGCGGTGGGTTTATCGAGCCAAGCTCGCGGCCGCGTCGGTGCCGTCCGGCCTCGTCAAATTGGGGCCACGCGGTGCCCGGATCGAGGCCGGGTGCTTCGATCCGGCCTCGACAGTATCGACGGTGTAAACCGTGGGCTCTAGGTGTACTGACCCTTGATGGATCGGCGGCACGTTCCTCGCCGACCGGTATGTCGCGCGGTCGAACCTGGCCCTCTCGGGAGCGTGACCGATTCTTATCGTCGGTCGATCACCTGCTGAGCGATCGCACTCACGCGGCGTGGGTGGCGAGAACTTCGCCCGCGGCCTCCTCTTCGGAGCCGAACGCGTGCGCAGAGAAAGCAGATAGGTTGAGTGCACCATCTTTCCGTCGGCGGTATACAGCTGAAAGGACATCGAACTGAGAATCCCCACATCGACTGCGGCCGCCGCGAACTGCGGCCAACGCGGTTCCGAACGAAGATCGTCGCTTCGCACCACGAGATTGTTGAGCGCCGCCACCACGCACACGGTCCCTTTCCGAGTTGATGCTGTGCATGGTCAAATTTCTTTAATAGTGGGGAGGTGTGGGCGCGACGGTCTCGAACCTCTTGCCGGAGGCTGAGATCCCGGGCACCGGAATCGCTGGTCTTCGGCGGGGAGGGAAGCGTCCGGTGACGCGCGGGAGCCGGCCGGGCAACAACTACACCCTCCGGTGCCAGGCGAGACCTTCTCCTGGAGCAGATTTGGGCTGGAGTGAGGGCTCTCACCTGGTTCCTCACGCAGACGGTGCGCCCCACGCGAGTTGCCTACCGAAGGGGGTGTTGCGCCCCGGGTTCAGCCGAGACTCTCGGTGACCCGATCGGCTCTTCTGGCGGGGTTAGCGTGTGCGGCTTCGAGGGGGTGGGATCATCCCGTGAGTCCGACGGTGGGCGTGGCGGTGGGTTTGCTTCCTGGGAGATGCGCGTTACCGTGGAGCAGAGGTTGAGTTCACAGCCCGGCAGACAGTGTCCGTCACCGGCTACGATTCTCGGCCTTTTTCTTTTTGGGGTCTTTCGGGCCGGTCCCACCCCCCACCCCGGAGGAACCTCATGACCTATTTCCGTGCCGTTGTCGACTTTCCGGAACAGGTGCAGGCCTGGTTAGCGGACACCTGCCGATGGAACACCACCGCCGCCGGGGCCACCGAGTTCCGGATCGAGATCGACGAGCCCCCCCGGCGGCCCGGTCGCTCGGCGAATCGGTGCTGACCGGTCACAATGTTGTCGTCGACCTGCTACATGTTCCTTTTCTCGGGTGCCCCGGGTTCGCCGCATTGCACCACACCGTCACCGATCTGTCGGCGCAGCGGTGCCGCCTGACCGTTGCCGCATCCGCCGATGTGCGCTCGATTCTGGACCGGATCGGCATCGGTGCAGCGGTGCCCTGCTTCGGCACCGTCGCCAACGCAGTCCACGCCGCCCGCTCACCCAAGACCTCCGCCGGCAGCGAGGATCCGACCTTCACGATCCTCGACCGCTCGGGCCAGCGAACTGCTCTCGCGGAGTCCACGCCGTGGGTCCCGGTTGTCCCGGAGGGCAGAGCGTTGCCCGATGACAGCGCCGTGTCGATGCACTGTGTCTGCCGCCGGATGGTCATCGGCCCGGTGACTGTCGCCGGCGGTACCGCCGGCGGCGGGCAACCGACTTTGCGTCAGCCCAAGGGTCCGGACCCGTTGTGTGGCAACCGGTGCGCGGGACCACCAGGGCGGCGATGGCAGCGGAAGCGACGGAGTTGACAGCGCTGAGCCGGATGGTGGCCTTCGGATTGCGGTGGTGCGCCATAGCAGTGGCCCTGCCGGGGTCATCACGGCCGATTTCGGGATGGACAATGTGGCGTTTCTCCGGAAGCTGGTCGCATACCTCGAGATCGCTGCGCCGGCACCCCTGCGGCCGGATCTGGTCGATCGGACGTCGCTCGTCGCCCGTCGACGGCTCTGGCTGGGCACCTGACCAAGCAAGAGTAGACCGATTGGGATTTTATGTTGGTTGTGTTGTGCGCCGAGCATTGTGTCCAGTCTCCGGCGCAAGGACTCGCCGCGGACCAGACCCACCGACCGTCATCGCGGAGATGTGGCGCATCGTGGGGTCCTGCCGGGAGGTCGAGTCGTCGTTCCTCTCCCCGGAGAGGGCGCGTGGCCGGGACCGGGCGCGGCACGAAACGCACGCCCAACGAGTCTTCCAGGCCACCCGTAATCACAAGTGGCACGTCTGCCGCGCAGGACCGAACCGAAATGAGTGACACCGAGCCGATGACTTCTGAACCTGCTGAGTGTTCGACATGAGATGGTTTCTTTCCGCGCAGACCGATATTCAGACGAAGCGACCAAGTGCGGGCGGCTGGGCTAGGTGGTTGCGCAGTGTCCTGCAGCCGCCGGGCTTGGTGTCGGCCGTCAAGTGCACTGTGGCAGTGCTTATCGCGTGGTGGGTGGCCGATCGAGTGCTGCAGAGTCCCGAGGCCTTCCTCGCGCCCTACGCCGCCCTGTTCATCATCGGCACCACGGTCCGCAGCTCGGTCACCGCTGCCGCACGTCAGGTCACGGTCGTAGTGCTCGGTGTGCTTGTGGCCGCGCTGGCGGCACGAACCTTGCCCGAACTCGCCGCCATCGCAGGTGCGGTCGCAGTCGGTACGATCCTCGGCCGCAGCCGGTGGTTGGCACCGGACGGAATGTGGGTGGCGATCACCGCGCTGCTGGTGTTGCTGTACGGCACGGCAACAAATCCCACCCTGGTGTTTCATCGTGTCCTCGATGTCACAGTGGGTGTGCTGGTCGGTGTGGCGGTCAACGCTCTAGTCCTGCCTCCCGACAGGCTCTCCACGGCGCGTGATCTGATTCTGCAACGTGCCGAGGAACTCTCCGCCCTGCTCGCCGATCTTGCCCACGGACTACGGTCCGGGCGCCACGATAGTGATCGAGGGCGGCAACGGCTGTGGGATCTGCACAAGTCGACCGGCGCCGGCGCTGCTCTGAGCGAGGGTCGGGAAAGCTTGCGAGGCAACATGCGCAGCGTCGGCTGGGCCAGAGTCGGCGGATGTCGGGTGTACCAGCCGATAGCTACGATTCTCGACGACACATTGCTGCAGGTGTCAGTGCTGGAGATCGCAGTCGAGGCACTCACCGCCTCGGACGATCGGTTGGAAGATCCCGATCAGCTTCGGTGCGAAGCAGCGGGGCTGATCGAAGCGTTTTCCGCCGCATTCGACAAACTCACGTGGGACCCTGCCCACCATCGAGAGCCCTATCTTCACGTCGTGCATACCGCTCTGCCTGATGCCCGCTCGCGCCTCGAGTCCTTCAGGGAGACAGTCCAACGGCATCAACCCTCATCCGGTGCGTTGCAGGCCATCTCGTTGGCGGCGGATGGATTGTGGGCCGCACTGACCGTGCTGGACAATTTCGACGAGCGCTGAGAGCGTCATGAGTATCCAGGTGCAGATCTGTCACTTCAACCGCAGCGGCGGATCAGCGGATGGGAGTCGCTGACGGTCGTCTCACCGAAGCCGCCTCGTAGTCCGAGTCGAATGCCGCTTGAAGTGCCGGTTGGTCGAAATTTTGTCCGCGCAGCCGTACGTCGTGAGCAGCGGTCCGCGCCGCTCCACCGGAATAGACGAGGCTCTGCCGCAGCAGTAGCTTCGACAACCGATGCCGGCACCGCATCAAGTCCCCCCCGGGCGTCCTCACGGGTACGGACGAGATCGCGGGCCGCTTCTTGTTCCACCGAGGGCACGCTCACTTCGACGATCTCACCCAACTGCAGGAGTCGAGCCAGATGCAGGGCGTCACGGGCATCGGTCTCGATCCGGTCCCCGGCAGGGCGTTGCAGCTTCGACGGGGCCACCACCACGCACTCCACAGCGGCCGCGGTCAGTGCCCGACACAGCCCGAACCCTGTCGGGCCGGCCTCGTACACCACCTTCACCGGGCTCGGGAGCGTTCGTAGCCAGGCAAGGACCTCGCCGTAGTCGGGACTCAGCCGCCTTCTGAACACTTCGCCAGTATCTTCGTCGATCCCGCATGCCACGACCGACAATGCGTGCACATCCAAGCCGACACTCGTACGCTGAACTCTCACCGCGGGCCTCCTGGCCTGCAAATGTGGCTCTACCAGCAGTGATCTTTCACCTGGCAACCCACGAGGCTTTGCAGAACGAGGCCCTCGGCCCCACAACGCAGGCACTCATACCAACTTGTTGAATTGCTGCAGGGAATCGCGGTCTGCAGTCATGATCTCCTAGGCACCGACCGGGATCGCTCGCTTCGTACCTCTCTCTGTCGTCGACGGCCGAGGGAGAATAGTGCGGGTATAAATACGCCTTTAGCCGGCGCGTGGGTGCAGGCGTCCGCCGCGGGACTCCGCCAGCAGGATCGGCCGGTGCATGGTTCTAGGGGAGGCCGTATCGAATTCGGTGTGCGCGAGGAGCTGTCGGCGTATCGAGGCCCGGTCGTCGGGGGAGGCGATCGTTGCGGCGCGAGCGTACGCCAGGATCGCATTGTAGGTCGTTTCCGACAGTGAACTCAGGGGCGGCAGGATCCCTTTTGCACTTGCGCGATAACGCGTCTCGAGGTCGGTGTTGTCCCCGAACCCTTGGAAGTAGCCGAACGCGGCCCATACCCCGTCGGCATCGGAGTTGCCGATGAGTTGTTGGGTGGCCTCATCGAGTACGAGTGCGAATGTGCGAGTGGTGGAACGCAATCCGTGCTGGGAGCATTGCCGTTCGAAGAACACCTCGTCGTGTCCGACAAGTGAGGACAGGATCAACTCGGCACCCGAGCGCCCGATAGTGTCGACGACTCGAGTAAAGTCCGTGGTCCCCAGAATATGGTAGGTCTCGCCGAGGACCGAGCCACCGGCTTCGGCGACCACTCGCCGTGCGGCCCAATGCGCCCCGTATGACCACGAATAGCGCTGTCCCACGAAAAACCAGTTACGGCAACCTGTCTCGGCCATCAAGACAGGCACCCCCGCGCGGACCTGCGCGAGCGGTCGTTCCCCGAGTCGGACGACACCGGGGCTCGGCCGGCCGCCTTCGTTGAGGACCGTGTGGACCAGCATCACGCCCGTACCGTGCAATGCAGATGCGGCAGCGTTGAACGTCGCGGAGGTCACGCACGCGAACACCACGCGGCAACCGCTGCGCATCAACCGCATCGCAGCAGCGGCACCGGTGGCCGAATCGGATGCGTCGTCACCCACGACCAGGTCCACAAGGACCCCACCGATACCGCCGTCGGCGTTGACTTCCTCGATCGCAAGGGTTGCCAGCGACTCGGTTGCCTGGGCGAAGACCGCCGCCGAGCCCGACTTGCTCACGAGCAGTCCGATCCGGTGCCGATCAGCACGCGGCGGTTCCGGTGGTACATACCCGCGCTTGTGCGCGAGCCAAGTCAAGCCATCTTGATCCAGACTCGACTCGACAACGATCCGGGATCCGACTCCGTCAGGAATAAACCGAACCGCGAGTCGCCCGCGCCATGGCTGATGGTGGACAATCAGAACCGAACGATCGCGCTTGACACCGGCGACATGGCCTAACAAGGTGATCGGCGATCCCGCAAGGCCCATCTGTGCTCCGTCGCCGACCGGCAACGAGATCGACATCGCCGCCCCGACCACGAGGTGATCACATTCGAGCTCGAGCAGCTGTCCCGCCTCGAACCTTTCAAAAGCCCTCGCAGGCGGTTCGGGGACGGCGATCTGGGCGGTCACAGAGAAACCGGCCACGTGCTTTCCCACCTGAGATAGAGGTCGCAGGTCGGCTCATGCCCGGCGACGTACGGAGCCGCCGTCCGGATCGACCGCCGGCGACATCGGAGAGTCACTGGTCTTCGCTCCCAGGGCGCGTTCGAGCAGACCACGAAGGAACTGCAGAGCATCGTTGGCCGGCCCCATCGGGTCGATCGAATACAGGCGATGCCGTCCCTGGCGCCGCTCGAGCACGACACCGGATAAGCGCAGCGCTCTCAAATGCGTAGACACCGTGGTGCGTCCCACTGTCGAAATCTGGTCGCTGATGAAGCCGGCGCTGCACTCCCCATGCGAGGCGAGCGTGTCCAAGATCTGACGCCGAACCTGATCGGCCAGCACTGCAAACGCCAACTCTTCGTTTCGCTGAGTAGTCACTGCCCTCTGGACCACGCTTCCCTGCAACCCAAAAGCTAATATGTCAACAGAGGTCAACATATCGTACGTGTTCCGGAAAGCAAAGCCTTGCCGCGGTGTCGACCGTTTACCGCCGATCGACACCGCATCCAGCGTTCCAGCGACTCAGGAGGATGAACGACCGGAGGCGCGTCCAGCGGTCTTAGCCCTTTCAACTGGTTGGGCGTCGCGCAGCATGCCGGTCTGGGGGTGGCAGTTGATGTACTCGTACAGCTGGTCGTGGGCGTCGAACACCGAGACCTCGTGATAGAGCCGCAGTTTTGACAGGCCGGCGGCGACGCGGAAGAAGGTGGTGAAGATGCGCAGGTGGGTGGGATGGGATTCTGCCCAGCGCTCGAGTTTGTCGAGCGAACTCCAGTGGCCGATGTTGTAGCTCAGATCGAGGAAGTTCCCGTCCAGGTCGATGTTGCGCACGAACCTATTGCTGTAGCAGCCTAACGAGTCGCCGTTGTCGCGAAGAAAATCCATGCCCTGCTGCAAAGTTGGGAGAATTTCGTCGAGATACAGGGAACGTTCCTCGGATTCGGCATCCTTCCAATCCTGTCCGGAGCGAATCAGGGCGATGTTGTCGTGGCCCTTGACCACCACGCGGCCACCTGCGGCAGGATCGCCGCTGATCACCCGCAGTTCGCCCGAGGGCTGCATCCAGTCGGTCTGGGAAATCGGGAAACGTTCACGCATTGAACCCCAGTACCCATGTTCGTTGATCTCGCCGCTGGTCCCGTCCATGACGGCACCGACACCGGGGAGGCGGTCCTGGAAGGCGTACAGCGTTTCGAACTGCTCGGCCCGCGGGGCCACGATCTCACGGAAATAGCCAAGGCCCTCGGACAGCCGTTCGTCCGATTGCCACCAGTCGGCCACGGCCGGTCTTTGGAGCCAACGGTTATGGGAAGCAATGTCTTTCCAGTATCCCACGATCATCAGATTCTCGTAGCCCTGATTGTCCGCATGATGGGTCAGGTCGTAGTGCAGTGGGCCGTCGTCCAGATCGAAGCTGGCCACGATCTCGCGCATGGCCGCGAGTGCGGCCGGGCGCTGTTCGTCGTCGCGGAACTGCACGCCAAAGTAGGCCATGACTACCTGCTGCAAGCTCTCGTCAGCACGTCCTACCCACATGGGAAATGGAGGTTGGTAGTCGTCGGGCACACGCCGGGTCAACGTCCGTGGGCATGTGAGGTGGCTGCTGATTGCAGATTCCATGAGGACTCCTGATTCATCGAGTTGGGGCTTGCCGAAAACGTTCGGCAACTCGGATAGATCAGAAGCTACCGTCCTGTACGCGTGTGCATTTGACTGCGCGCGACAGATGGTTCGACGATAAGCGACAGTCAACGAGGGAGCCCGTGGGCCCGGCCGCGAGCGCGCCGAGGGAGCGAGACCCGAACTACTCAGGTGTTCAGCGTCCCGTTCGTAGGGAACGGGAAACGGCGTCAGCGGAGCGAGAGGTGCCGCGAAGACCGCGGCCGGTACGTGACGGTGGGGTAGCCGGTGACGGAATCGACGGCGACCCCCGCCCGCACCCGGTACACCTGCTCGACGAGGGCCTCGGTGATCACGTCGGCGGGACGGCCCGCGGCGACGATGCGGCCGCCGTCCAGCACCACCACGCGATCGCAGAACATCGCGGCCAGATTGAGATCGTGCAGGGCGATGTAGCTGGTGAGGGGCAATTCGGCGACCAGGGACAGGATGTCGAGCTGATGCTGGATGTCCAGGTGGTTGGTCGGTTCGTCCAGCAGCAGTTCGTCCGGCTCCTGCGCGAGGGCCCGCGCGATCTGGGTGCGCTGCCGTTCACCACCGGACAGTGTGTGCCACAGGCGGTGCGATCTCGACGTCATGCCGGTGTGCGCGAGGGCGCGCTCGACGGCCGCGGCGTCCGCCGACTCGTCGCCGCCGAACACTCTGCGGTGGGGGATGCGGCCGAGCCGGACCACGTCGAGGACGGTGATGTCGACCTCGGTGTCGGAATGCTGGTCGACCATCGCCACCCGGCGGGCGATCTGCCGTCGCCGGAGGTTCCTGATGTCGGTGTCGTCGAGGAGGACCCTGCCGGTGTGGGGCTCGCCGATCCCGCTGAGCAGTCGAAGCAGCGAGGACTTGCCCGACCCGTTGGGGCCGAGAAGTCCGATGGTCTCGCCGGCTGCGGGGTCGACGGACACCCCGTCGAGCACGAGGTGTCCGCCGCGGCTCCAGCCGAGGTTCGCGGCGCGCAGGGTCATGGGCTCGTCCTCATGCGGAAGAGAATGACGGCGAAGGCCGGGACGCCGATGAGGGCGGTGACGACGCCGACCGGAACTTCCTGGGGCGCGAACACCGTGCGGGCGATCGCGTCCACCCACACCATGAAGATCGCGCCGACGACGGCGGTGGTGGGCAGCAGTCGGCTGTGCCGGGGGCCGACGAGGAACCGTGCGGCGTGCGGCAGGACCAGCCCCACGAACCCGATCGCGCCTGCCGCGCTGACGAGCGCCGCGGTGACGAGCGCCGTCACGGTGAGCAGCAGCAGGCGGATCCACCGCACGGACACTCCGAGTGAGGCGGCCGCGGTGTTCCCGAACGTGAAGGCATCCAGCGCCGAGGACGTGAGGAGACAGACGCCGATGCCGATCGCGGTGACGGCCCCGCAGAGCGCCACGTCCGCCCAGTCGACCCCGGACAGCGAACCGAGCAGCCAGAACAGCACCCCGCGGGTCTGTTCGGCGTCGGCGGACGAGATCACGATGAACGACGTCAACGCGGAGAAGAGTTGCGTGCCCGCCACTCCCGCGAGCACCACCCGCGACGTGCCGCCGCCTGCACCGGTCGCCAGCAGCATCACCAGGGCAAACGAGATCACCGCCCCCGCGAAGGCACCCGCCGACAACGACACCGCCCCGGCGCCGAGACCGAGGACGACGACGAGCACCGCCCCGGTGGACGCGCCCGACGAGATGCCGAGCACGAACGGGTCGGCGAGAGGATTGCGCAGCAGCGACTGCATGATCGCTCCGCACAACGCCAGCCCCGCGCCGCACACCGCCGCGAGGAGGGTCCGCGGCAGGCGCAACTCCCACACGATGCCGTCCTTGATCCTGCTCACCCCCGAACTGCCCAGACCGAAGTGCTCGAGGACCACCGCGTACACGTCGCCCACCGACAGGCTCGCCGGGCCGAGGGTGATGACGACCGCGATCGACGCCGCGAGCACCAGAACACCGCCGAGGAGGAGCGCGACGAGCAGCGGCCTGGAGTCGAACCGTGTTGCCGCCAAAGTCAGTTCGCCAGTCCCCACTGTTTCAGTGCGGCCGCCGTCTTCTCCACACCGTCGACGGTGCGGATCGACGGATTCATGTCGGCACCGTTCACGACGATGTACCGCTTGTCCCGGACTGCGGTGAGCCGCTGTGTCACCGGGTTCGACTCGAGGAACGCGATCTTGCTGTCGAGAGCGTCGCCGTCGATGCTCCGGCGGCTGAGGTCGGCCAGGACGAGGGCGGTGGGGTCACGGTCGAGCACGCTCTCCCAACTCACCTGCGGCCACTCGTTTGTGGTGTCGGAGAACATGTTCTGCGCTCCCACCGAGTTGGTGATGATGCCCGAGGATCCGCAGCAGCCCGCCATGTACGGGGTCTCGGTGTCGGCGAACCAGTACGCCAGCGACACCCCGGAGGCCTCGACCTCACGCGAGGCGGCGTCGAACCGCTGCCGCAATTCCGCGACGAACTGCTCACCGCGGTCGCGGACGTCGAAGATGGCGGCGAGTTCGCGGATCTCCTCGTAGACCGTGTCGATGCGCAGCGGCTCGGTCCGCGCCCCGTCGGCGTTGACGCTCTCGTCCGCCTTGCCTTCGCAATCGGTCGGCGACAGGTAGCTGGGGACACCCAGTCGGTCGAACTGGTCGCGATCGGCCACACCGCCCGGCCCGAGGGTGCCGCCGAACGACGCCGTCACGAAATCGGGTTCGGTATCGAGTACCACCTCGAACGACGGCTTGTTGTCGGCGAGCCGCGGAACCTTCGCGTTGTCGGCGGCCAGGTTGTCGCGGACGGGGTCGGTCCAGGTGGCGGTTCCCACCAGGCGGTCCGCCAGACCGAGGGACAGCAGGATCTCGGTGGAGCCCTGATTGAGCGACACCGCCCGCCGGGGCTGGGCGTCCACGGTGACCGTGTGCCCGCAGTTCTCCACGGTCATCGGGTAGCCGGGGGAATTCGAGGCGGCGGTCTCCTCGGTGGCGGGGGAGTCGCCGGCCGACGAGCAACCGGAGACGAGCAGCACGGACGCCGCGGAGAGAACGGCAGCAGTCTGCCGGAACGAGATGCGCATGGCGCGAGAACTCCTTCATCAGGGGCCCAGTGGGGTGGGTCGCCAGGCCCGGAGGGCACGCGTTGCGGTGCAGCGGGAAGTCCGCCGAGTGGATCAGACCCACAGTTGGTCATCAAACTCGAGCGATTCGCCAAGCCTGCGTCCGCGGGGTCCACGGTACGGCCGTCGATGGTGATTGATTCGATGCTTCTGACGGGACGGGGTATTGATCCTGGGCTATCTGTACGAGGTCGCTCTGCCGGCGTGATCCTCGGCGTACCAGCTGTCGTGGTGGTGTGTATCCGCCGACGGTGCGACCAGGTCCGATGACCGCATTTCCGCCCGTGCCGCGGCGATTCTGCTGACAATCCCCTTCAAATCGGCCGGCAAGCGGTGGGGCGCAGTAGAAGACCGCGAAGAGCGACGACAGCGTGTTGCAACAAAGCGGCATGTCAGATCTCCGCATCGGGCCCCAGACGGATAAATCCGACCATGGCGATGGACCGCGAAAATCGCCACCAGTGGGATGGAAAGTAGTTGCTTGCCAAGAGGAATCGAGAGGCAGGACTGGTTCGAGGCCGGTTCGGCCCGCGCCGATGTTTGATCGGCGCGGGCCGAACCGTGATTGTCGAGGCTGCTCGACCGGCAGTGTGGGTTAGCTGGTCAGCGCGGGTGCAATCGCGACCGGTTCCCGGTGTGCCTCGTGGTGGTTGGCGTTGCGAGGTGTGGCCAGTACTGTTCTCGTCCGTTCATCGAGAGCGTTGTCCGAGAGTGCACCTTTGTCAGCGAGCACGGCCTCGAGCGCTACGAGCCAGTGTTCGTAGTAGCTCCACGGTTCGGAACCTCGGCCGTTTTCCCATCGCCTGATCGACTCGACCAGCGAGAGCTGGAATTCGGACCAGGCGTAGTGCCCATTGTCGTAGGCAGCCACGGCCATCGCGAAGGCCCGCAACTCCCAGGGCTGCTCGAACGGCTGATCACCCGCGTCGGGCAGACCACAGACCAGGTCCTCGATGCGGCGCCGAGCCGCGTCGAGTTCAGCGGTGTCCTGGTGTAGCGGGGCGCTCATGAGGCTGGGGCGGCGACGGGGCCGACGCCGATCATCGAGTCCCGGGTCACCAATGCCGCGAGCTGCTCGACACTCAGTCCGTCGGTGCCGGCCGGGCGCTGCGGCAGCACCCAGTACCGAAGCTCCGAGCTCGAGTCCCACACCCGGATCTCCACCGAGTCCGGCACCGTGAATCCGAAGTCCTCGGCGAGGAGCTTGCGGGGCTCGCGCACGATGCGCGCCCGGAATGGCGGTGCCTTGTACCAGTTGGGCGGCAGGCCGAGTACCGGCCACGGGTAGCAGGAGCAGAGGGTGCACACGATCACGTTGTGCACGGTGTCGGTGTTCTCGACGACGGTCATGTCCTCGCCCTGCAGGCCACCGATGCCCAGTTCGCTGCAGGCAGCGGTGGCGTCGGCGAGAAGGCGGGACTTGAACTCGGGGTCGGACCATGCCCGTGCCACGACCTTGGCGCCGAGTTGCGGCCCGACCTCGTTCTCGTAGACCTCGGCCAGCCGGTCCACCGCGGCGGTGGTCAGGACGCCCTTCTCGATCAGCACCGCTTCGAGGGCCTTGACCCGGGCGGTGATCTCCTCCTGCGTGCGCAGACGGGTGTCGGTTGCGGCCATGTTCACTCCTTGGTTTCGGTGGTGACGAGGGTCAGGTATGGCTCCCAGACATCGAAGTAGACGACGCTGTTGGGATCACCGGTCTCCTCGCCCCACAGTTCACGGGCGGTAAAGCGCACGGTGTAGAGGTGTTCGGGGGCGTCGGGGCCGCCGTTGCCGGCGCTGTCGGGATAGATGAAGGTGCCGTGCGCGCCGGTGATCACACCGGTGCGGCCACGGACGTAGCGGGCCCGGCGGGTGTGGCCCGTCGGGCTGTCGGCGGCGACGGTGACGGTGTCACCGACCGAGAACACCGCGACCTTGTCCGATTCCCGGGCGGCCGGTGCCCCGCCGGTGACGGCGGCGTCGACGAACGCGAGCAGCTCGGGGTCCTCCCGCTGCGGCAGGGGGGCGTCCGGGTTGTCCAGGTAGAACTGGGTCAGCCGGTCGAGTTCGGCCGGGTCGATGACGCCGGCCTTCTCCCCGGAGTGCTCGGCGACGTGCGCCCAGTGCTCGTAGTAGTTGGACAGCAGGTACTCGGCCGGGTCCATCTGCTCGATGCCGTGCCGGAAACTGTCGATGTTGAACAGTCCGGCACGGAAGCAGCTGGCGAACAGGGAGAACGCGATCTTCTCCCATTCGGCGCGGAAGACCGGTTCGTCGTCCTCTGTCACCACCGGGCCGAGCCCGTCCGTGCCCCCGAGGTCGAATACTCCGTTCATGCGAAACTCCTTGCGGTCGCGGCGGCCGGTGGCGCGGGGAACGCGCCGACCGCCTGTTCATAGGTGTGTGCCACGCGCAGAACCGTGGCGTCGTCGAATCGCTTGCCGACGATCATCAGGCCGGTTGGCAGGCCGCCGACCAGGCCGGCAGGGACCGAGCACGCCGGGTGCCCGGTGACGTCGAAGGGGGCGGTGTTGCCCACCATCGACAGCGCAACGTGCAGGTAGTCGCCCAGACTGGCATCGGCCGGGGGGATCTGTTGGGCGGTGTAGGGGACGGTGGGCATGACCAGTACGTCGTAGCGGGTCAACGCGGCGTCGTAGGCGGCGCGCAACTCTGGCGCGAGTTGGCGGGCCATGGCGTAGTACTTGCCGCCGCCGACCTCGAAGGTGTACCGGCCCGACAACCCGACCAACTTGACGGTCTTGGACAGCTCGTGGCCGCGGTCGAGGCGCTGGGCGGCGAAGTGCGCGACCAATTCCGGGTCGTAGAAGCCGTCGGTGTTCATCCCGTAGGCGTTGCCGTCGAGCATCTGGTACGCGGCGCCCTCGGTGGCGATCACGTTCCACACGTGCATGGCGTCGAGATGCCAGGGAATCGACACCTCCTCTGCCGCGAGTCCGGCGCCGCACAGGACATCGACCGCCGCCCGCACGGCCGCGTCGACGTCCGGATCGGACCCAGGTGTGCCGAAGCCTTCGGTCACGACACCGACCCGCAGCCCGGCGGCCGGGTCGGCGATCGCGGACACGTAGTCCACGGCCTCGATCACGGTGGGCTGTCGGGGGTCGGCCCCGTCGGGGCCGGCCAACACACCCAGCATGAGGGCCGCATCGGCAACGGTGCGGGTGATCGGGCCGAGATGATCGATGGTTCGCTCGATGGGGAACGCTCCGGTGTAGGGCACCAGCCCATGTGTCGGCTTGTGCCCGACGATGCCGCAGAACGCCGCAGGGATCCGGATGGAGCCGCCCTGATCGCCACCGACCGCCAGATCGACTTCGCCGCTGGCGACGAGTGCTCCACTGCCGCTGGAGGACCCGCCGGCATTGCGTGTGGGGTCCCACGGGTTACGGACCGGCCCCGGCTGCGACGTGAAGCTCGCCCCGGAGAAACACAGGTCCTCACACACGGACTTGCCGGCGATCGTCGCTCCGGCATCGAGCAGACGGTGCACCACTGTCGCGTCGTGGCGAGGGACGAAACCCTCCACCGTCCTCGATCCGTTCATCATCGGCACGCCGGCGACGGCGACGTTGTCCTTGACCGCCACCGTCTTGCCGGTCAGCGGGCCTTCCGATGCGCCGGTAAGCACGGTGGTGACGTACCAGGCGCCGAGTTGGTTGCGCTCCGGGGTGGGCGGGACCCACTCTCGCTGCGGCGTCGTCGGGGCGGAACGCCGGTAGAGGCGCTCGACGGCGGTCGAGGCATCGAGGGAGGCCTCGACCGCAGGGGCGAATTCCTCGAGATCCACAGCGGACAGGCCGAACCGGAAATGCTGGTCCAGCGCGGCCAGGCGTGCGGAGTCAGGTGGGGGCAATGTAGACATGAACCGGTGTCTCCTTCGGTTAGACCGCGGCGCCCACGGGGACGTGGTCGAGGATGGTCAAGAACCCAGTGCGGTTGTGGCAGTTGATGTACTCGGCGGTGGCCCGGTCCCGGGGAATCACCGCCGTCTCGCGGTAATAGCCGACCGGCCCGGTCGACAGCCGCGACGCCCAGAATATTTCGACGCTCTCCTGTGCCGCCCACCGGTGATAGTCGTCCGGACAGAACCAGTACGCCTTCAGCGTGGCGTTGGCGTATCCGGAGGTATCGATGAAGTGGCCTCGCTGGAAAACCGTGGGCCGCGGATCGTTGTCGAACAGTCCCACCATGTCGTCGATCGCCGCGTTCGCCTGTTCCAGATTCGCTGCCTGCACCCCGAAGTGGGCGAACAGCACCTCCGTCACGTCCTCAGGAAAGGTGGTCGACCACCTATCGAACCGTGGTGCGTTGTCGATGATGCGGATTTCACGTGGCATCGCTGCGCAACCTCCAGCACAGATCGTCAATCAGTCCAGGAGGTCCCCTGAACCATCCGGGGATTCCGGCGTACTCGAACGGTAGGCGCTTGTGCGGCGAGATGTTTGACGCTCAGCGACAGCTTCCTTTGCACTCTGCGACACCGCTATCGCACGGTCGGAGCCATCACTTGATGTGCCAGAAGAACAGCGGGTGTGAGGCGTGAGGACAATCGCAGTCGACCCCCCGTCTCGCCTGTGGTCTCGCTAGGCTCTATTGGTACCGAGATGGGGATGGAGGAACGAATGTCTGGGCAAAAAGCGTTCGATGCGATCGCGGACCCGGTACGCCGCGAAATTCTCCGCCTTCTCGCCGCCCGTGACGAATGCAGCGTCAGTCAACTCGCCGAGAGTATCGCCGGTTCCGGATCTATTCGGTCGATGCGACCGGGAGCGCGCGTGATGTGCTCGTGGAGATGCACAAATTGTTCCCGGGCTACGTCACCGGCCCCGGAGAGAGCGCCGCAGATTGTGTGTCCCCGGTTCCCGCCGAGTCCGGTCCGCGTGAGTCCGGTTAGCCCACCACGGGTTGAATCGTGTTTCGCCCACGTAAATAAGTCAGCGTGCATTGACATGTTGTTTCCGCCCTCCTAGCGTGGGGTTCACACGAGGAGAAGGAGCTGTTCATGTCAATGTTGCCGCCGTCTGATGGCGACCTCGTGGACAGTACCTGTCCGGATCGGCGTTCTGCGGAAAAGTCCGCGCTGGTGCCTTTCCCTCCGCCGGCGGCGTCGACACCTCGCCGTCGCCGCGAGGTAGTGCGAACCACCGCGCTCGACACCTGGATCGACACGATCCGCGACACGTTCGTGGCACTGGACGTCGCCGCCGAACCCACGCACTTCACCGGTACGGTGCATACCCGTCAATTCGCGCATCTGATGGCGGCCGACGTCACAGCCACATCCCAGACCTTCCGCAGAACGCCGAGGCTCACCAACCTCCACCCACGCGAGTTGATGCAGATCGGCATGGTGGTCGCCGGTGAGGGGCAACTCATCCAGGACGGACGCACCTGCACCCTCGGCCCCGGAGACTTTGCCCTCTACGAGAGTTCGCGACCGTTCACCTGGAACCTGCATCCGGAATGGCACCTGCGCGTGTTTACTTGGCCGCGCGCGGCGGTGTCGCTCACCGAAAGCCAGTCGCAGGAGTTGACAGCACGAACCGTCAGGTCCACATCGCCTGTGGGACAGCTACTGTCGCCGATGCTGTCGAGCCTCCTGGCTGCAGACGGGGAGGTGTCCTCCGGGGGAGCGATCGGACTCGCCGGGGGCCTGGCGGACCTCGCCATCACAGCGGCGCAGGAAGAATGTTGTCAGCCCGAGGACCCGGATGCTGGGGTGCGGGACCTGTACGTGAACATGGTGCGGTATATCGGACAGCACCTCGACGACCCGGATCTGTCCCCGACCAACATCGCCCAGGCGTTCTTCGTCTCCACCAGAACCGTGCACCGAGTGTTCGCGCGCTTCGACGCAACCGCGGCCGCCACGATTCGTGAACACCGACTCGAGGCCTGCCGTCAGGCGATGGTGGCCCCACGCAACACCCCCCGATCCTTGACCGACATCGCAACCCAGTTCGGATTTGCCGATCTGTCAGTCTTCAGCAGAGCCTTCACGGCGACTTACGGCACCAGTCCGAGCCGGTACCGCGAACAACACCGATGATCGAGGACCGATAGTCGATACGCCGAGCGTCGGCACGTCAGCAGTGCCACCGGCGCTCCTGATGAGCGCTGCACGTTGACGACCTCGACGCTCGCAGATCGAGACCTGGGCGATCCGTACACGGTTCGCGGACCACGACACGTGGTGCCGGACGGCGGCCGTCCCGGTCTCTGACCACCCGTGAATCGGACGATGGCACGGAAAGCAAAAGTGACTGTCACTGAGGGTCAAGCGCTACCCATCGACGGCTCCTATCCTTCGAAGACGACCGAAGATCGAAATGGTTCATCGTCTGCGTGAATCACCTGCCGATACACAGTAGTTCGAAGCGCCACAACATATCCGACCGACGGAGCGATTCAGGCTGAACAGCACGCCCGACAGCTGTTTCCACCCCTCGAGGCCAGCGAACTATCGCTGTAGACACAAAGGACAACCATGGCGTCCGTAGCCCACTCGTTCACCACCCGATGGACCAGCGCCGAGCGATCGCGCCTCGCCGCAATCGTCGCGGCCATCGCCGCCTTGCACGTCCTCGGGTGGAGTCTCTACCTGTGGCAGAGCGAAAATCTCGCGGCCGCCAGTGGCTTCGCTGGAGCGGGGACCCTCGCCTACATCCTCGGCATGCGTCATGCCTTCGACGCCGACCACATCGCCGCCATCGACGACACCACACGGCTGATGCTCGTGCGCGGACGACGGCCGGTCGGTGTCGGTTTCTTCTTCGCGATGGGCCACAGCGCCGTCGTGCTGGTACTCGCCGTTCTCGTCGCCTTCGCCGGCGCCAACCTCAGCGACACCAGCCTGGACGGGATACGCGGTGTCGGCGGCACCATATCAATCCTGGTCGCGATCGGCTTCATCGCCCTCGTCGCCGCGCTCAACGCCGTCGTGTTGACCGGGCTGACCCGACTGTGGCGCCAATATCGCGTCGGCACTCTCCGCGCCGAACAGATCGACCTGCAACTGCTGAACCGAGGGCTGGTCAACCGCGTTCTCGGCTCGCGCGCCCGCAACCTGATCAAGTCTTCCTGGCACATGGCGCCACTCGGCTTCCTCTTCGGTCTCGGTCTCGAGACTGCCAGCGAAGTCACCTTGCTGGCGCTGTCGGCGACGACCGCGGTCAACGGCGGTATGTCGTTTGCCGCTGTCCTGACCCTGCCGCTGCTGTTCGCGGCCGGCATGTCGATGATGGACACAGCCGATAGTCTGCTCATGACTCGGGCGTATTCATGGGCCTACCGCAGCCCTGGTCGCCGCCTGTATTACAACCTGGCGACCACCGCGATGACCGTGGTTATCGGACTGTTCGTGGCATCGGTCTACCTTGCCGGAGCACTCACCGACCACTTCGGAGTAACCACCGGCTGGATCGGCTGGTACGGCGCCCTCGCCGATCACTTCGAACTGTTCGGATACGTCATCGTCGGACTCTTCGTTGCATCCTGGCTCGGCGCGATGCTGCTCTGGAAGCTGCACTACCACAAAGCCGAGGCCGAGCGCGCTCCCGATACAGCCATGTCAGCCTTCTGACCAACAGAGTGCAGGACCACCACGAGGTGCCGCTGACCGCACGATGACCACCCATCCGGCCAACCACCCGCGGCGCCTGGCGGACAAACCGCAAAGGAAGGAATCGACCGCAAAACTAGTTCTAGGACAGCGAGTTCCCCGGCCCCGCGGTCCTTCTCCCTATTCGGAGTTAACCACCCGCCGGGACATCTTGGCGTTAGCCGGGGCGCGCCTCGTCGAGTACCGTGAACTGCTTCGGCAGGCGATCGACCACCAATGGCAAATGCCGAGCTCGCGAGGACCTCTATCCCACCGGCGCGGCTGTTGCCTTTCGGTACGTAGATCCCGAGGCGCGGACTTGCCCGGCGCAGGTGTCAGCGAGCCGGTACCAGTTAGGCATCGCATATCCGACCTTCTCGGTGGGCAGATCCTCTGGGTCGGTGCGGCGCCCACCGGCGGGCTGGCGCGGATGCACCTTCACCAGGTTTCCGCGGGCGTAGAACTTCACCAGCGCACTGTCCGCCCGCACCTCGAGCACACTGCCGATCCACTGTCCCGGTATCGAATACAGCGCTCTGGCCACCTCGGCATGACAGTTGCGGTGCACCTTGACCTGCATGAAGATCGGCACGTCGTAGACCGGCGAACCGGCAGCAGCGGCGGCTCGTCCTCTCGTCGAACACCTCGAGCGGGCGGATGGCGGCCGCGGGCGTGGGTCCGCCTCCCGGGCTATGTCGCGGCACCGTGCTTCGGCACCGTGCTTCGGCACGCTGTTTCGCCTCGCCTAGATTTGCGAAGTCCACACCGGCCCAGTAGTTTCTGCGCATATCGAACTACCCTTTCGGTCCAGGGCTGATCTATTGGGGACCGGATCCGGGCCGGGTCGGTGACGAACTGGGCGTAGTCCAACCAGCCCTGCGACAGCCGTGGGTTGACCGCGTCCGCCTCGGTCACCACCGCCTTCATGTTGTCTTCGGATCGGGACCCTGAAAGCACCTCCGAAGAGGTCCACGCCGCTGCGCAGCCGGCGATCACCGCCGCCAGGGTCTGCGAGTACGTCAGCCACACGAACATGTGCCGCGAGTACACGGCGGTGAAGATCAACGCGTGCACCTTGCGGCACCGCCCGGTGTCCGGATCGGTCAGATAGCCGAGGTAGCCGAAGTCGATCTGGCATTCGCTGCCCGGATCGCCGTCGACGATGCGGACGGGGGTGTCCCTGCGGCCGAAACCGCACCGCTCGGTGGCGAATCGGTGCAACGTCCGATACGGCACCACACAGCCCTGCCGGGCCAGCGGGTTTCGATCTTGGTGATCGTCAGTGGCGGATGGTTCCCGCCGTCGGCGACCCACGCGGTGATCTGTCCTCGATCCGCAGCAGCCGGTCCGGGCGGGCCGGTGTCCGTTCGGGCGCACTGCCTCGATCACCGCACCGCCTCGATCACCGCACCGATCAGCCCGTCGTCGAGGGCCTCGACCCGTCGGTGCGCTGCAAGGCCCGCTGCCTGGGCGGCCTGCACGTAGCGGTGGGCCGTTTTGCGGTCCACCCCGCAGTGCGCCGCGTTGGTGCGAAATCCCGGTGGCGGGACCCGGGCACGCCGAGCCAGATCCGGAGCGCCGGGTGGTCCCATAACTGGCAATCCGAGTGTTCCCATGTGGGTGGCAGGAATCAGGTCGAAACGGTGACATGCTCATGGCAGGCGACAACCTGCGGTGTCCACGCAATCGCCGCACCGAAATGGGGATATCCAGTCCACGCCAAGAAACGTGCCGTCGCCGTCGGCGCTGCGCAGGAGAATCACGGCCCCTGGTAGGTCTGAACAGAGAACAGGGGCAGTCGTTCGACCATTGCCGACGGTTGGAACTCGACGCGTGCCGGCTGCCCGGAATGGGTCGGAACATTCCCGGCGATCCACGAGTACACCCAGGGGCCGTCGTCGAGTGCAACGATCGCGATTGTGCGCGAGACGGGATCGTCCTGGGTTCCGTAACGCTCGCGATGCATCACCTTCGACGACACGATGGAGCCGATGCCGCTGGAGGACACCGATTCGAGATCGACGCCGTGGCACGCCGAACACGTGGCAATCAAGGGCGCCAGCAGTGTGCCACAGGCTCTGCATCGTTGGATCACCAGGGAGCCTTCGCGGGGGTTCATCCTGCCCGCCCTCCGCTGAGGCCGTTGCGCACAGTCCTCATTGGCCCGGTATGGACGGGATCGTCGGGAGGCCAGCTGCCAGAATCCGCCACAGTGTATCGAGACGACGGGTTGTTCGAGCGGGCGTTGAGGGGCGGCGCTGATGCTGTTCTGAAGCGGAGCAGTTTTACCGGATGTGACGCTTCAGACGGCGAAGTTGTCGGACTGGGGAGTGTTCTGGTGGTGGGGGACATCGGACGCCTACATTGCGATGGTGATAGTGGGGTGTCCCGCTGGTGAAGACGTGGCAGGACTGCTCGATCAGCCGATCAGTACGTCATTCGGTCGTCGGTTGTTGCGGCATTCCCCCCGTGGATATGCCGCGGCGCGTGGTGAGATTCAGCTGGCATTCTGCACGAAACGCTTTATCTAAGTGTCCCTTTCGTTTGGTCCCGTTTGAATTGCTGGTGGCTGGAGTGGCTGACGCGTTATAGAGATGGCCGTTCACGTGCCTGAGATCATTGCTTCCACCGGTAGAACGGCCGGCAACACAACGGATCGGCGATGAACTACTCGTTGTGCAGGGGCGGAGCATCGACTCACCTCGAGTTGCCCGCCCATCACGAAACCCGGTCGTCAGTGAGCGGCTCTTCCATCACTGGGTCTGTCCATGACAGGGCCGCATCGTGTGTGGCGTGCGACCACCCTAGGTAGGAGCGGGTGAGCGCTGTTGTGAGAAGGAAGTGGCCCAGTGCCCGCTTACCTACACGGGGCATGAGGATGCGGAGTACTGCGAGGAACGCATATACGAGAAGGGTGGGCAATTTCGGGCCTCGAGTTCGCGGATAATTTCAGCGAGATCCCGAAATGCGGGGGTCTCGTCGTATCGATGTTCAAGTGGTCGGTGGCCGGGCGTGGCGTCAGATCTTCGTGGCTATATCTGTGCGCATCACTGTTTACGGAGTAGGAAACGTTGTACTTTTCCGCTGGGTGTCTTGGGGAGGCTCTGCACGAAGTGCACCCGGCGGGGGTAGGCGTGCGCGGCGAACTTTCGTTTGACGAGCGTCTGCAGATCGGCCTCGAGTTCGTCGCCGCCGACCACTCCATGGCGGAGGACCACGAACGCTTCGAGCACCTCGCCACGAAGCTCGTCGGGCAGTCCCACCACGGCTGCTTCGATGACGTCGTCGTGAAGTACCAGTACGCTTTCGACGTCGAACGGTCCGATTCGGTAGCCGGCCATGATGATGACGTCGTCGTCGCGGGCGGAGAAGAAGTAGTTCCCGTCGGCGTCGACCATCCCCGCGTCACCGGTCAGGTACCAACGCCCATCTTCTGTGTAACGCTGTGCAGTCTTTTCCGGGGCGTCGATGTAGCCGGGGAACCACAGCAGCGGGCTGTTGACGGTGTCTACTACCACGCGTCCCATCGTCCCCGCGGCGGCGAATTCGTCGGTGTCGTCAGCGAGCACCGCACAAACGAAACCCGGCAATGGCTTGCCCATCGAACCGGCCGGCACATCGGTGGCGAGCGCATCGTGCCAGGCGTTGGAGATGAACATGCCGTGTTCGGTTTGCCCGTAATGATCGTGTACCTCGACTCCGAGAGCATGCTTCGACCAGCCCACCACGTCGGGGGTGAGTGGTTCGCCCGCGGAGGACGCGCGCCGCAGACTGATTCCGGCGGGTACCGGCGTCGGGTCGGCGCGAAGGCTGCGGTACACGGTGGGCGCGGCCGCGAAGTTCGTCACGCCGAGTCGTTCGATGATCTGCCAGGTCAGCGGTGCGGAGAAGCCGGCGTGCAGCAGGATGCTGCGCGTTCCGGATGCCAGGGGCGCCAGGATCGCGTAGTACAAGCCGTAGGCCCAGCCGGGGTCGGCGGCGTTCCAGAAGACGTCGTCCGGTCGCGCATCCAGCCCGAACTCCAGGTAGGCGTGGAACGATGCCAGGGCGCGCACCGGGACCGGCACGGCCTTCGGGGTGCCCGTGGTTCCGCTGGTAAACAGTTGCACGAGCAGCCCCCGGCCGCCCACGGCGACGGCGTTGCCTCGGGGGTCGTCCGGGGTGTATCCGGCCAGAAGGTCGTCCAGGCGTAACTGCGCCGGATTCTCGGTGCTGTCGGCAGCGATCACCAACCATGGTGCGTCGGCCGGAATGTCCTCGCCGGGTTGGAGTTTGTCGAGCTGGTTGGCGTCGCTGACGACGATCTTCGCGTCGCTCGATTCCAATCGGAACCCGATGGCGGGCGGTGCGAACGCGGTGAACAGAGGAACGTGCACCGCACCTCGGCGCCAGATGCCGAGCAGGACGACCACCAGCTGCGCGGACTTGCTCATCAACGTTGCGACGCGATCGCCCGGCTCGATGCCCAGTTCGGCCAGTGCGGCAGCGAACTGGGCCGACTTCCGCCTCAAGTCACCGTACGTCAGATCAGTTGTCGACAGGTCGCTCTCGACGACGGTGAAGGCCACCGTGTCGTCGGGATGACGGTCACACAGCAGCTCAGCGGCGCACGCCTGAGGCGTGTCGTACTGCGCCAGCAGTTGCCGGATGCGTTCATCGATATCGCTGGAAATGATCTTCTCTCCTTGATAATTCATGCGTTGCGGTCAGGTCCGAGCCCGCTACTTCGGTACTGAGAAGAGCCGGCGCCGTAACCTCGCGGCACCAGGTCGGACTGGGCCACGGCGAGCGCCGTTCCGGGGCCAACCGTGCGTGGACGCAGTTCAGCGCGGCACCTGCGTCCACGCACGTCCCAGGTGAATGTGCAACTCTCGTTCGAGGTCCCGGATACGGGGCAGATCCGCTGGTCCAGGCCCCAGCGCATTCCGAAGCAGTTCGAGATATCTGGGGCGTGTGACTCCGAAGTGTTCGAGCAATTCCGTGGCACTGGAACCGCCGTATGGCGACCACCGTATCGCGAAGTCGATCAGCCAACTGTCCTCGGCTGTCAACGTCTCCGCCTTCAGCAGAATCTCGTATAGCTCGCGGCATCGTGCCAGCGTCCCCGGCCCGAACGCCTCTCCGGTGCGTGAGCGCCGGTGCCGAATGTGTGGCTCTGCTGAGGCAACGCCTGCACGCGGGTTGGTCGGCCCCTGCCACCGGGGCTCCGCCGTATCGGTGGGCACGCTGATCTCATCCGAAACGACGAGGGCGGAAACCGCGGCCGTGGTGTTGTCCATTAGTTTCCTCTCGTCCCACGTTCCCTCCGCAAAGAAGGGAGTCTCGGTAGCTGCGATCGTTCCCCGGGGCGCTACCCCGGAGTGTGTTATCCGTGCAATGACGATTCTTCCAGCGCGCTATCAGCGTGTCTTGACGCACAGCGACAGACGTTTTTGCATCGAGCGACACGTGTGGCTATGAGAACCATGAACTTCCGGCGAACTCCCGACATGCTGCGCAGCCGAGCGTCGAACGGTGGCGCTGCTGCCCCGATCCATCTCCTCGCGTTCGGCTGAGTCCGCCAGGCAGATGCCGTGGTCGAGGACGCGCGGCATCTGCCCGGATGGCTACTTCTTGAGGATCACGGTCTTGGTTTCGGTGTATGCATCGAGGACCGCGGCGCCGTGTTCGCGGCCCCAACCGGACTGCTTGTAACCGCCGAACGGCAGTGCCGGGTCGAGGACGTGGTAGCTGTTGATCCACACGGTGCCGGCCTTGAGTTGTGCGGCGACGTTGTGCGCCTTGGACACATCCGAGGTCCAGACACCGGCGGCGAGCCCGTAGTCGGTGTCGTTCGCGGTGCGGACGATGTCGTCGACCTCGTCGAACGGCGACACGGTGACCACGGGTCCGAAGATCTCCTCCTTGACCACTCGCATGGTCGGTGTGGTGTCGACCAGGACGGTCGGTTCGACGAAGTAGCCGACGTCGCCCTTGCGGCCGCCACCGGTCAATGCGGTGGCCCCCTCCTCCCTGCCGCTGTCGAGGTATCCGAGGACGGTGTCGAGTTGCTTCTGCGACACCAGCGGGCCCATCTGACTTTCGGGATCGAGGCTGTCACCCACCTTCAGGGTGGACGCGATCTTGGCGACCCCTTCGACGACTCGGTCGTAGATTTTCGACTGCACGAACAGCCGGGACCCCGCCTCACAGGCCTCACCCTGATTGAAGAAGATGGCCATAGCTGCCCCCTCGATGGCTGCGTCGACGTCGGCGTCGTCGAAGACGATATTGGGGGATTTGCCGCCGAGTTCGAGGGTCACCCTCTTCAGGTTGCCGCCGGCCGAGGAGATGATCTCGCGTCCCACCGCGGTGGACCCGGTGAAGGAGACCTTGTCGACTCCGGGGTGGGCGGTGAGGGCGGCGCCGACGTTCTTCCCGTCGCCTTGCACAATGTTCACCACACCGTCGGGCACTCCGGCGTCACGAAGCACCTCACCGAGCAAGGCCGCACTGAGCGGGGTCTGCTCGGCAGGCTTGAGAATGACGGTGTTACCGGTGGCGAGCGCGGGACTGAGCTTCCAGGCGGCCAGCAGCAACGGGAAGTTCCAGGCGACGATCGCCGCGACGACACCGACCGGCTCGCGCACGGTGTAGGCGAAGTAGTCGCCGGGCGCTGCCGTGGAGGTGACGGGGATCGTGCTGCCCTCGAGCTTGGTGGGCCAGCCGGCCATGTACCGGAACCAGTCAGCGGACAGCGGCACGTCGACCAGGCGCGCGTAGGTCAGCGGCTTTCCGTTGTCGAGTGCCTCGAGGAGGGCGAACTCTTCGACGCGTTCTTCCAGGAGATCGCCGACCCGCCACAAGATTTTGCTGCGCTGGGCAGGAGTCATACGGCCCCAGGGCCCGTCGAGGGCGCGACGGGCCGCCGCGACCGCACTGTCGACGTCCTCCGCGCCGCCAAATGCAACCTGGGCAAGGGATTCACCGTTGCTCGGGTTGAACGAGGCGAATGTTTCGCCCGACGCTGCCGGAACCTGTTTGCCGTCGATCAGATGCAGGACCGGATTGCTCAGGAAAGCCGAGACCTGGGTCGAGGGTGCAACTGTAGTAATCGTCATTGCGTGCTCCTTGAAGTTGTTCTTGTCCTGATGGATTGAGTCGTGATTGCCGGTATTGCCGGGGTCGGGCGCTTCGCGTCTCCGAGGGCATCTTTTTCCAGGGTCGACGGTCCGGCTGCTCCTAGCTTTGGGTGTGTAGTCGAACGGTAGTTCCGGCAGCGATGCGTCAACTGTGTAAAAAATGGACGGTGTCATCGGTGATTTTCAGCGCGCGTAGCCGGTTGTAGAGGGTGGTGCGGGTGACCCCGAGGGACTGTGCCGCCCGCGTCTTGTTGCCGTCGAAGCGGCGCAGCGCTTCGATGATCGCGTGCCGCTCGGCCTCTTCCCGGCCGGCGAGGGAGGGCACCGGCCGCAAACGATAGGCCGCGGGCAGATCAACGATCTCGATCGCACCGAATGGTCTGTTGGCGAGAGCGTGACGCAGGACCTCACGCAGTTCTGGGATATTTCCCGGCCAGGGTTGGGCCGTCAGCAGGCGGGTCGTTGCGGGAGCCAATCGATGGGTCCGACCCGGCTGAAGAGCGTCGATCACCGACTGTGCCAGCAGCGGAATTTCGGTGCGCCGCTCGCGTAACGGCTTCAGCGCGACAATTCGGCGACAGCGCCGGACCAAGGACTGAACGTGAGCGGGAAGCCACGTCTGCGGATTTCCAGTGAGAACAATCGGCACGCTGTGATGACCGGCGCTGATCGTCCGAGCCAGAAGGTCGACCAGATCCCCGGGCAGGACATGGACATTGTCGATGACAAGTCCGTTTGCGTGCCGGTCTAGCGCGGCCGCAAGCCGCTCGGCCCACGCCGTGGAATCCCCGACGAGGCAGTCGAGTGCGTCGATCACAGTAACCGATGTCCCGTCGAGGAGAGAGCGGGCTACCGTGCTTCTGCCGCTGCCGGGTTCACCTTCGACGTACACGCTGGCGGTCGCTGTGGCCGCCGCTGGCTCGGCGCCCACGAAGTGACCGCGATTCGCAGGCTCTGCACCCGATGCATCTCTCGGTACGGAGCGCGTTCGAAGCCGGAACACTGCGCCGTGCGCTACGTCCTGGAGCCTGTCTATCCGGGCCGTGACCATTGCTCCGGACAACAGGACCACCGACTCGACTGTTGACGCCCCTCGGTGGGCAGTAGAGCGGGCAATCTCGCGCATCGCCTCGAGGTCGAGGTCGAGGTCTTCGACCATCGCCAACGCGGCGGTGCTGGTCAGCATGACGTGGTCATTGAGCGCGACAATGGCCCGCCCGGTCCTGCAGGCCTCTCGGAAGGCCCGGAACAGCCGCGAATCGGCCGGCCGCGACGTGTCGATCAATCGCTGTTCGATGTCATCGACGGCCCGGGCGAGGGTCGGCGGAAACAGGGGGTGGGCATCGTCCGGATGCACCGTGATGTTGAGAACACCCTCGACCCTTCGGGTGAGGGGGTGCAGGATCGGCAGGCCGTAGCAGGTGAAGCCGCTCAGGACGGCCGCAAAGTGCTCGGCGCCGTGCACCCACATCCCGCTTCGAACTTCGGCGGGAGTCCCCAGCCCGTTGGTTCCGACATCGGATTCCTTCCACCTCGAACCTGTCACTGCGCCGGCGCGCTGGAGTGTGCTGTCGATCGTCGGCCGGTCGCACCAGCGTCCGACGATTCGACAGTCCGCATCGGCGAGAAGCAGGCTGTACGTCAGACCCGTCAGGTCACGGGCCACGCCATCGAGCACCGATACGGCCGCGGTCAACAAACGACTCGACGACTCGAAGTCGCCGATCTGCAGGCGCTCGAGGACCATCTCGTGCGTGAGTCCCGCGAGCTCCGATCGCTTCCACGACGCAGCTATCTCCGGACGCAGCAGCTTGTCGTGGACTCCGGACGAGTCCGTCATGGTTCCTCTCCTTCGTTCGACGTGACATCTCGGCCCACCCGAGATGACGCCGGACCTTCAGGCTGTTTTGTGCCTGCGCTTGTCGTCGAACTGCTGCGGGCGTCTCCCTGTCGGCGTCTGTGCCCGATGTCCTGGACGATCCCTCCACTTGACAGGGATGTCCGAGTGCGCAGAATCTGATGGCATACGTGCTCGGCACGCTGGTCGCGCCCGGAACAGGAGGGATACCCGTGCCTTACTGGTCCACCTCTGGCTTGAGTGTGCAGGATCAGGCCAGATATTGGGGTGATGTCGTCTGTGAGGCCTTCACGCCGCTCTCCCCGCGGCGCGGGCGGGTACATATCGATCACAGTGCCACCGCCGAGGGGATACCGGGGTGGGTGCGGTCGGAACCACTGGCAAGTACCAACGGCGCCGAAATCGCCTCCTGCACTCAGCTCCTGACGCACGGAGCGGCGGAGGTCCGGCGAGCACCGCAGGAGGTGCTCTTTGTCAATTTGCAGCTGTCCGGGACCTGCTTCGGCGAGCAGGATGGCCGCCGATGCATCGTCCGTCCGGGCAGCTTCGCCATCTTCGACACCACGCGTCCCTACACGCTCGAGTTCCGGGAGCCGTCGAACGAACCAAACTGGCGAGTCTTGTCTTTCCGGATTCCCCGTGATCATTGGCGCTCGACGGTTCGTGTCGATGACGCAACCTCGTGCGCCATCGACACGAACACCGGTCCCGGCCATGTTGTGGGAGCGATGATGTCAGCCCTGTGGAGCGAACAGTCGAACATTGATGACATCGCGCTGAAGACGCTCGAGCGGTCGTTTACCGACGTTCTCACCGCGGCAACCTCGTCCCGGGTTGGTGCATTCGCGACATCCGACGACGAACGACGTGATGCGGCGTTGCGCCGGATTGTGCGGCACTACATTCGCGCCGCCGTCCCCCTCGGACGGGTCAGTGCTGAGGGAGCCGCACGGGAGGCCGCGATCTCGGTGCGAACCCTGCACCGGTTGTTTCAGGCGGTCGGCACCACATTCTCGGCGTGTGTCCGAGACGAGCGGCTCCGAGGAGCGATGAGCGACCTCGAGGTGGCACCGGATTCGGTGATGCTGAGTGAGATCGCCACCCGCTGGGGATTTTGCGACAGCTCCCATCTGACCCGCACATTCCAGCGTCATCTCGAGTGCACGCCCACCCAGTACCGGGAAACTCACCGGATCGCGGCCGTGTCGGCTCAGATAGCTGCGATGCCTGCTGAGGACTCCATCGGGTCGTAGTCCGCGCTCTTGAGCAACGCGTGCAGCTGGCGGCGCCGTACACCCATGTTGCCTCCGTCGTAGACGGGGAAGCACAGGACGTCCTCCATGATCGCAGCGATCGGTGTCTGGTCGCCGTACGAGTTCACCCCCACCACCCGCATCGTGTCGTAGACCACCTGAACGGACAGCTCGGACGCGAAAACCTTGACCATGTGGCCGAGTTCTTCGTCCGCGCCGTTGGTCTTGTCGTAGAGATCGCAGGCCTTCCAGGTGAAGTATCTGGCCGCCTCGATCCGAGTCTTGATGTCGACGAGCATGTAGCCGACATTCTGGTAGTCGATGATCGGCACCGGACCGGACCGCTTGTCGGTCTTGGCGAACTCGAATGCGTAGTCGAATGCGGCTCGCATCCGGCCGACACAGGCCGCTCCGATGAGGGACGACGTCCAGTTGAAGGTCTTCCGGGCGATTTCGATGCCGTCCCCGGGGGCTCCGATCAGGTTACCTGCGGGTACGCGAACATCGGTGAACGTGATACGGGGAGAGATGGTCGCCCGGTGGCCCATCGTGTCGATGTATGACTCGACCTTGATACCCGGGGTATCGCCCGGGACGACAATCACCGCCAACGACTCTCGAGGGGGCAGGGTGAGGTCGGTGCGGCACAGGACGCTGATCAGCGCGGCGCCGTTTCCATCGAATCCGCATCCGTTGGTGGTGAAGTGCTTGTCACCGTTGATGACCCATTCGTCTCCGTCCAGTCGGGCGAAGGTCTGTACACCGGTGGAGGGGTCGCTGGAGTCGAAGTTCGCGCCGCCGGACGTCTCGGTGAAGGCCCACGCCGCGAGGAGTGGTTCGCTCCCGGCGAAGGGGGGCAAGAACTGGGCCTTCTGTTCCGCGGTTCCGAAGTGAATGATCGGCTGGAGTCCCAAACCGGTGCCGAGGAGCGCAGTCGGAACATTGATATCGACGCGCGTGAGTTCCTCGGCAGCTAAGGCGAAGTCGAGTGAAGGCATGGCTGTTCCGCCGTATTCGACGGGCACCAGCGCCTTCATGAAACCCGCATCCACCATGTCCTGATAGAACGGCTTGATCGCCGCAAACCGGGCCTCTGGGGTCGGCAGAGGCGCTATTACGCCCTCGACGAGACTGAGCCGGTCGTCCGCGAACGATCGTGCCGCCTTCTGTAGACCGGCTTGTTCCGGGCTCAGATCAAAGTTGATGGCCATTGCGATCAGATCCTCCGTTGCTTGAATTATTACGAACGTGTGAGCCCAGCCACACCGGGCCCTCGACAACAATGGTGTCCCGTCGCGGGCTACCACGCTTGGATCCCCGCGCCAACTAACTTGGATGATTGCGCCAGGTAGGCCAAGCCAACTCCCTACGCTGACGGCGCGCTCTGCGCCGACACCTGCCCACCGGCAATGCCCGTCTGGAATCGGATAGTGATCGATGCAGCAACACGGGCGATCCGGTCGCGGACTCGCGGCGTGGGAGGCGTGTTCGGCGCTGCGAGATGCTATTCGCGCTCAGCGACCCGGACAACACCGTCGTTCATTCCCATCGCGGTGGCCAGTTCAGTTCGAAGGCGAAAGCGCCCGCCTCGGGGTTGCGGCCGTGGGACTCTGCCGTGACCGAACGCACGCAGGAGCACTGGGGTGCACCGTTGTTGTTTGCTTTCGCCGCACGTCACCCCTGGCCGCCTCCTCGAGGGCGAGCCGCTGGGGGAGGACCACCGGAACCCACTTCGCCAGGCTTCTCATCTGAACACCCAGCCTGAGGCCGCGGTCGAGGGTCCGGGGCGCATCATCTCTTCTCCTTCAAGGCGCGCGCCGGGATACCGACGACGAGCACTGCGCCAGCGGTCACCACGAGGGAAGCGCTGATCTGCAGTCCCAACGAGAGGCTGCCGGTGTGTTCCCGAATGAGAGTCGGCCTCGGTGATGCCGAGCAGGAAACGCATGACGTAGAACGATGTTTCGTCCCAGGCGAACATCGTCGCGATGGTGACCGCGCCCCAGCTGAGCATGAAAGCGCGATGAGGCATTCCGTGTGTGCCTCACCGATGAGGAGTCCGCAGCGCTCGAGTCCGCCCTGCGCAAGCTCGACTCCCTCGCTCGTGCCATGCGACGTTCGGAGGAATAGCCCGGAACTGGGAAAACACACGCCGCGCGGGGCTCACCTGTTGACCTTCGCAACACCTGGTGCTTTTCTGGTGCTACCGCCCCAGAGGAGAATCAATGGACGACACTGTTGTGATGTGCTGGACGGGCTTCCTTTCATCATGACCACAGCGGGCAACTGGCCCGTCCCTGACGCCAATCGGGGAATCTATCGCACCGACTATCTCGTTTTGCGGCGGTGATCTCGCGCCGCCTGTGGAATGCGTTCTCAACCGAGCTGGCCGACCGCACGATTCGATTCATCGCCGAGCGTCTGCATAAGGATCGCCGGATTTCATCGGTTCTCAAACTTCCGGTATTGCTATGGGTGTGCCAGGATTTATCTGGGTAGATACTCGGGCCGAGCCCGAACACAAGGTTCGGGCGGTCGCCATTCAGGGTGGTCGACATGCGGTTTGTGAACCAGATAACGGCGATTGCGTTTGTCTCGATTCTCGTCAGCTCGGCGTGTAGCAACAATTCCGATCCGTCCAGTTCGCCACCGACGACTGTGGCTCATCCGCCGGCGGAGTTTGTCAAAGGCCCGTGCGCGAAGACGCCGAATCCGGTCCCACTGCTGGAGAATGCTCGCTGCGGGGAATTGTTGGTACCGGTGAACCGCACCAAAGAAGACAGCGGAACTTTGCGCTTGGCAGTAGCGATCGTTCCGTCGGAAACGCAGCCGCCGACCAAGGCTCCGATCGTCTTTCTCATGGGCGGGCCCGGTCAGGATGGGGTCACGGATCCCCCGATCAACCCGGACGTCCCGCTGAACCGTGATCGCGATCTGATCCTGATGGGACAGCGCGGCAACGTGACGTCCAGCTCGCCGTTGCCCTGCCCGGAGATTTTCGAGTTCTTCGCCCAAAGGATCGGAATGGCGTGGAACGCTGAGTCCACACGGGATGCGTACGTAGAAGCGGTGAAGGAGTGCCACGACCGCCTGGCTCCCACCGTTGACCTCTCGGCGTTCAATTCGACCGAGAGCACCGATGACCTGATTGATTTACGCAAGGCACTCGGCCTCGAGAAGTGGAATGTGTTCTCCCACTCGTACGGTACCGACCTTGCGCTGATCTACATGCGTCAAGACGCCGACGCTATCGAGTCGATCGTGTTCGACGGAGTGACGCCTCCATCGGTTGGTGCCCTGGGGTGGACCTGGGCCAGCGCTCGCCAAGCATTCGACAACATGGTCAAGGCGTGCGAGGGCCAGCCAGCATGCAAAGAGCGCTATCCCGACGTGGGGGCAACGTTTATCCGGCTGGTCAATGAGCTTGAAGCGAAGCCCATCACCACGACGGTCAACGTTGAGGGTGTAGGAGACACGAAGGTTGTCGTCGACGGCGGAATGCTGCTGAACTGGTTTGTCCCCGTGGCTACCCATCTACCGAAAGAGTTCCCATCAACGGTCCATGAGCTCGCAAACGGGAATGCGCAGCCCATTGCGTCGCGTTGGGCCGAGGTTTGGGGGCATCCGGAGAGGGGCGTCCTCCATTGGGGCCTCACCCTGAGCATTTGGTGCCGTGAATGGATCCCGTTCGAGACCGCCGAGCAGTCAATGCAACAGGCGGAAAAGGAATTCCCTGAACTGCCGGAGTCCGTTCGGGCCCAAGCGCCGCAGCTGCCGTTCCTGCGCGACGCCTGCGAAGTGTGGGACGTGCCGAAGGCCCCTGACTCGATCCGAGACATCACCGTGAGTGACATCCCTTCGCTTGTGCTGTCGGGAACCTACGACGGGCAGACCGGAGCGGTGTGGGGCGACTACATCGCGAAGGATCTCTCGCACTCCATAGTCGCGGTAGTGCCCGGAGCTGCACACGGTGTGTATGCAGAGCCGCCGTGCGGAGCCGAGATAATCGCGTCGTTTTTCGACAATCCGGCGAAGCCGGACACATCCTGCACGGACACGACGCAACTGCCGGCATACGACATTCTCCCGCCACGCTGATGACGACCGAGGTGTTCGCCGTCGGTGGCCCTGAGTTGTCGCGCCGGGCGGTGCTTGGCGGGGCGGTCGCCGGGTTGGCGGTGCTCGTATTGCCGGCATGTTCGTCGAAGGAGTCGACCACCACAGCTACGAGCGTCCCGACGAACGCGAAGGAAGCGTTCACCGAGCTCGACGCCAAGATCGACAAGGCGATGAAGGACTACGCGATCCCCGGGGTTGCGGTTGGCGTCATTGCCGACGGTGAGGAGTACATCAAGGGGTACGGGGTCACCAATGTCGACCACCCGACACCGGTGGACGGCGACACCCTGTTCCGGATCGGCTCCACGACGAAGACGTTCACCGGAACGACCGTGATACGCCTCGTCGACGAGGGCAAGGTCGATCTGGAGGCACCGATACGCCAGTATCTGCCCGATTTCGCGGTCGCCGATCCAGAAGCCAGCGCCACGGCGACGGTGCGACAACTGCTCAACCACACGTCGGGTTGGCTCGGTGACGATCTCCAGGACTTCGGTCGAGGCGACGACGCGATAACCAAGTTTGTGGCGTCGATGACCCGGCTCCCACAAAAGACCCCGCCGGGCACGGTCTTCGCTTACAACAATGCGGGGCTGGTTGTGGCGGGGCGGATTGTCGAGGTCGTGACCGGATCGGTCTACGAGGACGCCGTCCAGAAGATGCTGCTGGACCCGCTCGAGTTAAGTCACACCCACTTCTTCTCGGACCAGATAATCGGCCGGAATATCGCCGCCTCACACAACGTCGGCGACGGAAAAGCCGTTGTGGATCCGGGTTTCTGGTTCTTCTCGCGCAGTTGCAACCCGACCGGATCGTTGATTTCCAGCGTGCGGGATCAGGTGCGCTACGCGCGCTTCCACCTCGGCGACGGCACTACACCCAAGGGAGATCGGTTGATGAGCAAAGACTCGCTCATCGCCATGCGTTCCAATCCAGGCGTCGGCGGCACGCTTCAGGTCGAACTCACCGGCATGGGAGTGTCATGGATGCTGCGGCCGTCCGCGGAGAACGAGACGATCGTCCAACATGGCGGGACCTGGGCGGGTCAACGATCCGGGTTCTTCATGGTGCCCAGCCGTAACTTCGCCATGACCGTGCTCACCAATTCCGAGGGTGGAGGGAAACTGCTCAACGAACTGTTCGCCGAGGACTGGTCGCTTCGCCGCTTCGCCGGAATCAGTAACCTGCCCGCGACGCCCCAGAAGTTGAGCACGGCCGAGTTGGCGCCGTACGAGGGGGCGTATGCCACTGACGACATCGATCAATCGGGCACCCTAGGAGCGTGGGTCTGTATTGCCAATCGGGATCGTTGCCAGGGTGCGCCGGAGTCGATTGGGCCGGCGGTGGGTGGGCAGATTGGTTCGGGATGAGCGCAGGTTGCGCGGGTGTCCGTACCGAGCT
>NZ_JAAOQS010000073.1:0-48516 GCF_011603105.1 Rhodococcus sp. A14
GGTATGCAACGGGGTCCGGGGGAGAAAATGCAGGTAGGGGCGCCCCCTGAACCGCGTGGAACCGGACGAATCGGGTGTAACAGAGGTCACATTCGTCACTCTGTTACCGGATCGTATCGACCAGGCAATGCAAAAACTCACTTCTACGGGTTAGCGTCTTGCATCGTCAAACACCGGCGAGGCGTTACACCCAAACGGAGATTCTCACGAAATGTGAGCTAGAACACGGTTGGGGCCGGGTTTTGCCGCACCGACCCTGGAAGGACCCGCACCGATGAATGCACTCCACCGAGATCCCAGCAGCTACATCTCCGCGATGTTCTCGTACGAGTTCCTCGACGGTGGCATCGACTACGATTCCATCGAACAGATCCACCGTGGCGAGTTCGACGAATGGATCTTCGCACTGGCCGGTTCGGGGTTGTTCACCAACGAGGAAGTTCGGTCCATGGTGCAGGAATGGCGCCTGAACCCGAAGACCCTCCTGAACACGCTCCTCGCCGACGCGGACGAAGTCACCGCCAAGCGCTGCGAGGTCACCTGGGCCGCACTCGACCGCGTCGCCCCGTTCGCTCCGTCCGTGCCGGTAGCCGTCTTCGGCTGAAGGCCTTCCCGCCGCAGGGCTCGCCGTCGTCACACGAGTTCGGTTCGATCTCCGTTCACGACGATCGCCTGATCGTCCGTCAAGGTGCGGTACTCGATGCCGGCGAGCCTCAAAGCGTTGACAGTGCGCCGAACGGCGGCCGCGTCCTCCAGGGGCACGGCGTCTTCGGCCCCTGGAAGCTCCGCAGGCGCGTGATGGGGCACGATCGCGAAGCTCACCACGCCCAGGCCGTCCCAGAGCGGCTCCATGCCGCAGGTTGCGACCACCTCCGCCGGGTCATCGGAGGAGTCGAGGCCGTGCAGCGTCGGTGTCATCACACACGCCCCCGCGCTGTAGCCGGCGTACACCAGCGAATCGCTCAGCAGTAGTTCCGGGATCACCCGGTCCGCCCCACTCCGGGCCATCTGCGCGCGCAACACGAACGTGTTCCCGCCGCGCACCCACAGCATGCCGAACCCCTCCAGCCGCTCCTTCAGCGCGGCGGACCGCGCGCGCCCGTCGCTGCCGATGTAGTCGCGCAGATCCACCTCCTCCGGGGTGAAGCCCAGCCGCGTCAGCGGCATCACGTCACTCACGACCGCGGACGTCCGCGCCGTCCGTGGCCACGCGTCCGCGGCCGCGGCAATCACCCCCACGCGCCCCGGACGGCCGACCAGCGACAGCAGAGGCGCGGGATCCGCACCGAACCGATACGAGGACAGGAACAGGCGCACCGCGGTCAGATCGTGAACGCGAGGTTGTCGACGATCCTCTTGCCCACGGCGGTGTCGCCGCTCAATGCGATCTCGTCGCGGTGATCCGCCGCGGTCGTCCGGCCGCCCGCCAACCGGGTGAAGAGTCGGGAGTCGACGGTCACGGTCGTGGTGGCCTCGGACGGTAGTTCGTCGACCACCGAGGCTCTGCCGTCGACGGCGACGTGAATGTTGCGCGCGAGCGGTCCCGTCAGCTCCAGGGTGATCCTCGACCCGTCCGGGGCCTTGCCGCGCTTGCCGACGAGGAACGCGACAGCGCCCGCGATCTCCTCGAACGCGGTCTCCGCGCGCAGGCCTCCCTCGTTGCCGGGCAGCGCGAGGGAGTCGCGCAGGTCGAGCTCGTGCATCCAGCAGTCGAACACGCGGATGCGCATGAACCGGAGGTAGGGCGCCGGACCGACCGGTGTGGTGGTCTCGGCCTCGAACTCCTCGTCGGTCATCTCGCTCAGCTCCGACCGCCTGCGGGCCACGATCGCCCGGAAACGCTCGAGCATCTCGGGGCCGGAGCAGCCCCGCAGGCCCTCGACCCACTCTTCGTTGAACGCCCCGATCTCGTTGCGCACGTGCGCGAGGCCGCGGACGTCGATGCTGGTGTGCGGTGCGGAGATTCCGGCAAGCAGTGACTCGGTGCCGATGAGATGCGCGGTCACGTCGTGGACGGTCCACCCGGGCAGCGCGGTGGGCGTGAACCACGCGTCGCCGGACAACGAGGACAGCACCTCGTCGAGTACATCCCACTCCTCGAACAATGCGTCGAGGATCGGTTCCTTCTGCAGGGCATTCACGGGTGGTACGCCTCCTTTTGCCTCAACTCTAGGACCTCCCGACGGAGCGTCCGAGCGTTTTCGCCGCGGGCGGACGAATGCGCCGGTGACGGCGTCGAAGGTCTCCCCGTCCCGGGTTCGGTGTGGTAGACCGATGGTGAGAATCTCCATTAACAAAAGGAGTGCGGATGTTCCCTGGAAACTTCGTGGCGACCACCCCGGACAAGCCCGCTGTCATTCGTCCCTCGACGGGGGAGCGGCTGACCTACCGGGAGTTGGACGAGCGGTCCACCCGCCTCGCACGGCACCTGCGCTCGCTCGGCCTGAAAGTCGGCGACCACCTGGCGCTCGTGTCGAGCAACGATCTCCGGGTCCTCGAGGTGTACTGGGCGGCGCTGCGATCCGGGCTGTACATCACAGTGGTGAACTGGCACCTCACCCCGGAGGAAGCCGGTTACGTCGTGGACGACTGCGGAGCCGAGGTGCTCATCGTGTCCGCCGACGCGGGCGGCGCCGTGCCGCGCGACCCGAATCAGCTTCCCCGCGTCCGGCACCGTCTCGTGTACGGCGGCGTGCTCGACGGATTCGACAGCTACGACGACGCCGTGGAGGCGCAGTCGGCCGAACCGCTCGATTCGCAGCCCCGCGGGCAGGACATGCTGTATTCGTCGGGCACCACCGGCAGGCCCAAGGGGATCAAACCCGCTCTACCCGAAGGCGAAGTGGACACCACGATGGATCCGTACACCGCGGTGTTCGCCCCGATGTACGGATTCGATTCCGACACCGTCTATCTGTGTCCCGCACCCCTGTATCACGCAGCGCCGCTGCGCTTCTGCGGCACCATCACCTCCGTCGGCGGCACGATCGTCCTGATGGACCGCTTCGACGCCGAGGAATCGCTGCGGCTCATCGAGGAATACCGGGTGACCCACAGCCAGTGGGTGCCGACGATGTTCGTCCGGATGCTCAAGCTGCCGAAAGACGTTCGCGACAAATTCGACGTGTCGAGTCTGAAGGTGGCCATTCACGCGGCGGCACCGTGCCCGCCCGACGTGAAACTCTCGATGATCGAGTGGTGGGGCCCGGTGATCCACGAGTACTACGCGTCCACGGAGGGTGCCGGTGCCACGTTCATCGACAGCGCCCAGGCCCTTGCCAAGCCGGGATCGGTGGGCCACGACGGGGTCATGGGCATCGTGCACATCTGCGACGACAACGGTGCGGACGTACCCGTCGGTGACATCGGAACCGTCTACTGGGAGAGGGAGGAACGGCCGTTCGAGTATCACAACGACCCGGCCAAGACCGAATCCGCGACGCACCCCGACCATCCGACCTGGACCACGAGCGGCGACATCGGGTACATCGACTCCGACCGCTTCCTCTACCTCACCGACCGCGCCGCGTTCATGATCATCTCGGGCGGGGTGAACATCTACCCGCAGGAGTCGGAGAACGTCCTCACCATGCATCCCAAGGTGTTCGATGTCGCGGTCATCGGCGTGCCCGACGAGGAGATGGGCGAACAGGTCAAAGCCGTCGTGCAACTCGTCGAAGGGGTGGAACCGTCCGATGCCGTCGCCCGCGAGTTACTCGACTACGTCCGCGACCGGGTGAGTCACTTCAAGGCGCCGCGCAGCATCGACTTTTCCGACGACCTGCCGCGCACCCCCACGGGCAAACTCGTCAAGCACAAACTTCGTGCCCGGTACCTGAACGCCGGCTGAATTCCCGCACGTCACCTGTCCCGCGCCGAACCGCAGCGCGGGCAGGTGCTCGCGGTGTGATCGGTGAGGAACAACCCGCAGTCGGGGCACACGCGGTCGAGCCAGCAGACGGGATCGCCGCCGAGGTCGTCGTCCGGGTCGGTGATGGGCGGGGCCTCGTCGCGGTGGGTGGTCACAACCGTTCCAGCATGTATTCGGCGAGCACCTCGGCGTGACTGTGACTGACGTCCTTCGTCGCGGTCAGGAGAACGATCGGCCGCCCCTGCGCGAGTTCCTGCACCCGCGCGACAGCCTTCCGTCCGCTCGGCGAGTCGAGCTCGTGGACGTACCGCTCGCGGAACTCGCTGAATGCGGCGACGTCGTGCGAGTACCAGTGACGCAGCTCCGTCGACGGCGCGAGGTCCTTGGCCCAGTCGTCGAAATGGAACGCGTCCCTGCGGAGCCCCCGCGGCCAGAGCCGGTCCACGAACAGTCGGAGTCCGTCGCCCTCGGTCGGATGGTCGTAGACCCGCTCGACGACGACCGGTGGATCCGCGGTGACGTCCTCCGCGCTCCGTTCCTTCGATGTGCTCATGGCCGAACCTCCGCTTCCTTGCGGCTGCCTACCGTCAGACTACGACCAAACGCCCTGTGACCGGGTTCACAAACGAGCAGAAAGATCTGTGAGAACGACTGTTCGGACTCGATTCAGACACCTACCCACGGACTTCTCTGTTCCCTACGTCACGCATTCTCTGGCTACTATCAGCTAACTCAGTCGAGTCGGGGGAAATATTTCCGCTCATCATCGGTTGATCGCCGCTCGTCGCGGCACACACACCATCTACCGCAGGAAGTCGATACATGGATACATCGCAGAGCGCGTCCACTGCGCGCCCGACGGTCGGCGTCGTTCGGGAGTCGAACGACGGTGAGCGTCGGGTGGCGTTGGTGCCGAAGATCGTGGCGTCGTTGATCGCCAAGGGCGTCGACGTGGTGGTCGAGTCGGGTGCCGGTTTGGGCGCGCTGATCCCGGACGAGTTGTACACCGAGGTGGGGGCGAAGATCGCCGACCCGTGGTCGGCGGACGTGGTCGTCAAGGTTGCGCCGCCGTCGGACGAGGAAGTGGGCCGGTTGCATGCCGGGCAGACCCTGATCGGGTTCCTCGCCCCCCGCAACCAGGACAATCAGGTCGCCGCGCTGAAGTCTGCCGGGGTGCAGGCGTTCGCGGTGGAGGCGATCCCGCGGATCTCCCGCGCCCAGGTGATGGATGCGTTGTCGTCGCAGGCGAACGTGTCCGGGTACAAGTCGGTGCTGCTCGCGGCGTCGGAGTCGACCCGGTTCTTCCCGATGCTCACCACCGCCGCCGGCACCGTCAAGCCGGCGACGGTGCTGGTGCTCGGTGTCGGGGTCGCCGGCCTGCAGGCGTTGGCGACGGCGAAGCGTCTCGGTGGCCGGGCCACCGGTTACGACGTGCGCCCGGAGGTCGCCGACCAGGTTCGCTCGGTCGGTGCGCAGTGGCTCGATCTCGGGATCGACGCCGCCGGTGAGGGCGGGTACGCCCGCGAGCTGACCGAGGCGGAGCGGGCGCAGCAGCAGCAGGCGCTCGAGGACGCGATCAAGGGCTTCGACGTGGTCATTACCACCGCGCTGGTGCCGGGCCGTCCGGCACCCCGGTTGGTGACCGCGGCCGCGGTGGAGGGCATGAAGCCCGGATCCGTGGTGGTCGACCTGGCCGGGGAGACCGGCGGCAACTGTGAGCTCACCGAGCCCGGTCAGACCGTGGTCAAGCACGGGGTGACGATCTGCTCGCCGCTGAACCTGCCCGCCACCATGCCCGAGCACGCCTCGGAGCTGTACTCGAAGAACATCTCCGCGTTGCTCGAGTTGATGCTCGTCGACGGGGCGCTGGCCCCGGATTTCTCGGACGAGGTCCTCGCCGCGTCCTGCGTCACCCGTGAGGAGGGTGTGTCCTAGATGTATACCGAATTGTTGGCGAACATCGCGATCCTGGTGTTGTCCGGGTTCGTGGGGTTCGCGGTGATCTCGAAGGTCCCGAACACGTTGCATACCCCGTTGATGTCGGGCACGAACGCCATTCACGGCATCGTCGTCCTCGGTGCGCTGGTGGTGTTGGGCAAGGTCGAGAACCCGCCGTGGGGGCTGCAGGTGATCCTGTTCGTGGCCCTGGTCTTCGGAACGATCAACGTGGTCGGTGGTTTCGTGGTCACCGACCGGATGCTGGCGATGTTCAAATCCAAGCCCACCCCCACCGCTGCTGTTGCCCAGAAGGGTGGGGACCGGTAATGGAATACCTCGTCAACGTGCTGTACATCGTGGCGTTCGCGATGTTCATCTACGGTCTGATGGGTCTGACCGGCCCGAAGACCGCGGTCCGCGGCAACCAGATCGCCGCGGTCGGGATGGGTGTCGCGGTGGTCGCCACCCTGATCGCGATCCGGGACACCTCCAACTGGGTGCTGATCGTCGCCGGTCTGGTGATCGGTGTGATCCTAGGTGTGCCGCCGGCGTTGCGGACGAAGATGACCGCGATGCCGCAGCTGGTGGCCCTGTTCAACGGTGTCGGCGGCGGCACGGTCGCGCTGATCGCGTACGCCGAGTTCCTGGACTCGGACGGGTTCACCGCCTTCCAGCACGGTGAGTCGCCGACGGTGCACATCGTCATCGCGTCGCTGTTCGCGGCGATCATCGGGTCGATCTCCTTCTGGGGTTCGGTGATCGCGTTCCTCAAGCTGCAGGAAACCCTGCCGGGCCGGCCGATCGGCATCGGCAAGCTGCAGCAGCCGCTCAATGCGGTGCTGCTGATCGGGGCCGTCGTATTGGCGGTGATCATCGGGATCAAGGCGATCGAGCCGACCGGACCCACGTCGCAGTGGTGGATCGTGGGGGTGCTGGTGCTGGCGGCGGTGCTCGGGTTGATGGTGGTGCTGCCGATCGGCGGCGCCGACATGCCCGTCGTCATCTCGCTGCTGAACGCGTTGACCGGGTTGTCCGCCGCGGCCGCCGGTCTGGCACTCAATAATCAGGCGATGATCGTGGCCGGCATGATCGTCGGTGCGTCGGGTTCGATCCTGACGAACCTGATGGCGAAGGCGATGAACCGGTCCATCCCGGCGATCGTGGCCGGCGGGTTCGGTGGCGGCGGTGTCGCGGCGGCGGTCGGGGACGGCACCGTGAAGACGGCGAAGTCCACCTCGGCGGCGGATGCGGCGATCCAGATGGCGTACGCCAACCAGGTGATCGTGGTCCCCGGCTACGGGTTGGCCGTCGCGCAGGCCCAGCACGCGGTCAAGGACATGGCCAAGCTGCTCGAGTCGAAGGGCGTCGAGGTCAAGTACGCCATCCACCCGGTGGCGGGCCGGATGCCCGGGCACATGAACGTGCTGCTCGCCGAGGCCGATGTCGAGTACGACGCGATGAAGGAAATGGACGACATCAACGACGAGTTCGCCCGCACCGATGTCACCCTGGTGATCGGTGCGAACGATGTCACCAACCCCGCCGCCCGCAACGATCCGTCGTCGCCGATCCACGGGATGCCGATCCTGAATGTGGATCAGTCGAGGTCGGTGATCGTGCTGAAGCGGTCGATGAACTCCGGGTTCGCCGGCATCGACAACCCGCTGTTCTTTGCCGACACCACCTCCATGCTGTTCGGGGACGCGAAGAAGTCGGTCGCCGAGGTCACCGAGGAACTCAAGGCCCTGTAGGCCCTCCGGGCCCGTGCGCCTTTTTGGTAGCGCCAACTACCAGAAAGGCGCACGGGCGCGAAGCGCCTCAGAGGCGCAGACTGCCGCGGTGCCGGGAGAAGGCGATAGCCGCCGTGTCGGGCCGTCGCTCTTCACGCTCGGCGGCCACGGGGGAGTAGAGCATCAGGGTGGACGCCAGTGTCCACCAGATCGCCAAGATGATCAGGCCGGCCGCGAGGCCGAAGATGCCGACGGGTTCGACCAGCGCGGCGGCCCCCGCGACACCGAGGACGACGGCGAAACCCAGGCCCGCGATGACGGGCCGGAACCGCGGTGCCGACACCAGCAGCGCCGAACCGTACAGCGCGGTGACGGCGACGACGTGCCCGCTCGGCAGGAGCACCGACGGCGCATCCGATTCCCACGCCCGGACTGCGGCACTGGTGAGGTTCGCGCCGATACACAGCAGCAGTACCGCACCCATGCCGTACGAAAGTTTTCGCATCGCCGCGACGATGGCGAGGACCACGGTCGCTGCGAGCACCGTGGTGACGTCGATCGCCTGGATCACAGGTTCGGCGACGGGTCGGAGTGCCTCCGGGAGGACGAGACCCGACGATTCGGGGCGGATGAGGTAGAGCGCGCACAGTGCCACCACACCCGCCGCGGCGAAGGCGAGGCGACGAACACTGCGACGCAGCCTGCTAGTCGATTCGGTCACGCCACACAGTGTGCCAACCGACGCTGAACGATCGATGAGAGGCCGCTGTGAGGTCGGTGAACGGTCCTGTTCGTGCGGCGAACGTGTCAGGTGCGCCGGACCGCCCCCGCGAACGTGGCCGCCACCAGCACGCAGGTCAGCGGCACCACCATCGCGACGGTCAGCGGAACCACCTGGGTGATCCAGCCGATGGTGGCCGGGCCGGCGAGGAATCCGACGTACCCCAGCCCGACCACACGGGACATGTTGGTGCCCGCGGAACCCGCGCCGAGGTTGCCCGCGGCGGTGAAGATCTGCGGCACGCAGCCCGACAATCCCAGGCCGAACAGCGCCCAGCCCAGGATGGTGAGCGGGAGCAGTCCCGAGACGACGACGAGCAGCATTCCGACGGCCGCGATCAGGGTGCCGTAGCGGACGACGGCGACGGGACCGAGCGCGCCGCTCACGCGATCCGCGGTGAACCGGCCCACCGTCATCATCACCGAGAACGCTCCGAACGCGAGGGCGGCGACGGAATCGGACGTTCCGAGGTGCTCCTTGACCTGCAGGGTGCTCCAGTCGTTCGCGACCCCTTCCGACAGCATGAGGACGAAGGCGATGCCACCGAGTGCGAGGACCCGCGTGGACAGCCGGCCCTGTGCCTTCTCGGCGGGAGCGGTGTCGTGCCGAGAGCGGGGACGGTCGGCCATCAGCCACCGCGAGCCCGCGGCGACGGTGACGACCCCGACACCGCCGGCGACCAGCAGCGCCGTCACGGGTGCCCATCCGGCGGCGAGCGTCGCGGCCCCGAGCAGCGATCCTGCCACCCCGCCCACGGAGAACAGGGCGTGGAACGCCGACATGATCGGCCGCCCGTACCGCTGCTCGACTTCGACGGCCTGCGAGTTCATCGACACGTCCAGTGCGCCGTTCGCGAAGCCGAACACGAGCAGGGCGAGACCGAGTTGCCAGGCCGCGGAGGCCAGCCCGGGACCCACGGTGGCGGCCGACAGTACGAGTCCGGCGATGATCACCATCCGCCTGCTGCCGAATCGGTCGGCCAGCGGACCGCTGACCTGCATGCCGCCGATCGCACCGACCGCCAGCAGGAGCAGCAGCGAACCCAGCGTGGAGTGGCTGATACCGGTCCGATCCTCGATCGCCGGAATGTGCACGACCCACATGCCGAGCAGGAACCCGTTGATCCCGAAGATTCCGAACGTTCCCGCACGAGCCCGGCGGAGCGGCTCGTCCACTGGTGCGCGGGTGTCGACCGCGGACGCTCGGGAAGTACTCACCGACCAAACGTACCGAGGATCAGAGGTGCGCGAGCAGTGAGGCGGGATCGTGCAGCATCGCCGCAACGGACGACAGGAACCTCGACCCCTGCTCGCCGTCGACCACTCGGTGATCGAACGACACGCTCAGGGTGGTGACCCACCGCACCGCGAGATCGTCCTCGTGCACCCACGGTCGCCTGGTGACGCTGCCCAGGCACAGGACGGCCGATTCGCCGGGGTTGAGGATCGGCGTGCCCGCGTCGACACCGAACACTCCGACGTTGGTGATCGACACCGTCCCGCCGGTGAGCTGCGCGGGTTCGGCTCTGCCGCTGCGCGCGGTCGCGGTCAGTTCGGTGATCGCGCGGCACAGTTCGAGCAGACTCAGCGACTGCGCCTCCTTGATGTTCGGGACGACCAGACCGCGGGGTGTGGCCGCGGCGATGCCGAGATTGACGTAGTGCTTGGTGACGATCTCCTGGTTCTCCTCGTCCCACGACGCGTTGAGGCTGGGGTTCTCCCGCAACGCGACGATCATCGCCTTCGCCACCAGACTCAGCGGTGTCACCGACAATCCTTCGAATGCGGGGAGGTCCCGCAGGCGCTCGAGCAGTTCCACCGACCGGGTCACGTCGACGGTCACGAATTCGGTGACGTGCGGGGCGGTGAACGCGCTGCGGACCATCGCCGCCGCGGTCTGCTTCCGGATGCTGCGGATCGGGGTGCGGGTCTCGCGCTCCGACGGCTCCGGCGAGTCCGGTGTCGACGGCACCGCCTGCCCGACCGAACCCGCATGGGATTCCACGTCAGTCCGGGTGACGGCACCGGACGGCCCCGTCCCCGCGACGACGGCGAGGTCGACTCCGAGTTCACGTGCGGCGACCCGGGCTGCCGGCGAGGCGTCGGGGCGCCGACGGTCCGGGCCGGGCGTGCCGGTTTCCGGAGCGGTCACCAGCTTCCGCCGGGCCCGTTTGCTCTCGGCAGCGGCCTCGGGCCCGTATCCCACCAGAACGGGCGTGCGCGTGGGAGGTTCCTCGGTGGCCGCATCCGTCGCGATCCGGATGATCGGCGTCCCGACCGGCACGGTCGCACCGGCCGAAACCAGCAATTCCTCCACGACACCCGCGTACGGCGAAGGCAACTCGACGAGCGCCTTCGCCGTCTCGACTTCTCCGATCACCTGATTGAGTTCGATGGTCTGGCCCACCTCGACGGCCCAGGAGACCAGTTCGGCCTCCGTCAGGCCCTCACCGAGATCGGGTAGGCGGAATTCCTGCGCCAACGGACGGCTCCTCTCCTCCGATGGGTGCGATCAGGCCGCGAGGCTGCGATCGACCGCGTCGAGCAGGCGGTCGGCGTCCGGCAGATGGTGCAGTTCCAGCTTCGCCGGGGGATACGGAACGTCGAATCCGCCGACCCTCAGGACGGGCGCGTCCAGCTGGTAGAAGCACCGCTCGGAAATGCGGGCGGCGATCTCCGCGCCCAGGCCGAGGAACGTCGGCGCCTCGTGCGCGACGACGAGTCTTCCGGTCTTGCGTACCGACTCCTCGATGGTGTCGAAGTCGATCGGCGACAGGGAGCGCAGGTCGATCACCTCGAGGGAGTGCCCCTCGTCGGCGGCGATGGACGCGGCCGACAGGGCCGTCGGCACGACGGAGCCGTACGCGACGATGGTGGCGTCCGTGCCCTCCCGGGCCACCCGGGCCCGATGCAGCGGCAGGTCCGGTTCGGCGTCCACGTCGAATTCGGCCTTGTCCCAGTACCGCCGCTTCGGTTCGAAGAACACCACCGGGTCGTCCGCCGCGACGGACTGCTGGATCATGTGGAACGCGTCCGCCGGGTTGCTGGGTGTGACGACGCGCAGTCCGGCGGTGTGGGCGAAGTATGCCTCCGGCGACTCCGAATGGTGCTCGACCGCACCGATGCCGCCGCCGTACGGGATCCGGATCGTGAGGGGCGCGGTGACCCGGCCCTGTGTGCGGTAGTGAATCTTGGCCACCTGGGACACGATCTGGTCGAACGCGGGGTAGACGAAGCCGTCGAACTGGATCTCGCAGACGGGCCGGTAACCGCGCAGGGCCATGCCGAACGCGGCGCCGATGATGCCGGATTCGGCGAGTGGGGTGTCGATGACCCGGTTGTCGCCGAAATCCTTCTGCAGGGTGTCGGTGACGCGGAAGACACCGCCGAGGCGTCCGACGTCCTCACCCATGATCACGACCTTGCGGTCGTGTTCGAGGGCGCGTCGGAGGCCCGCGTTGAGTGCGGCGCCGAGCGAGAGCGTGGTGGTGGTCATGACAGTGCCTCCTCGATGCCGGCGAAGCCCGCGAGGTACGCGGCGTACTGCTCGCGTTCCTCCTCGATGAGTGGGTGGTCGGTGGAATACACGTGCTCGAACAGATCGAGCGGCTGGGGATCGGGCGCATCGATGGTCCCGGACCGCAGTCGCGCCGCGACGTCGTCGGCGGTGGCCTGCACCTCGGCGAGGAACGTGTCGTCGAGCAGGCCTTCCCGGTCGAGGAGGCGCCTCATCCGGTCGATCGGGTCGCGGGCCTTCCAGACCTCGGTCTCGGCCGCCGCCCGATACCGGGTGGGATCGTCCGACGTGGTGTGGGGGCCCATCCGGTACGTGACGGCCTCGATGAACGTCGGCCCACTGCCTTCGCGCGCCCGCTGAGTGGCTTGGCGGGTGACCGCGAGGACCGCGAGGACGTCGTTGCCGTCCACCCGGAGGGCGGGCATGCCGTAACCGGCGGCGCGCTGCGCGATGGGGACGGGACTCTGCAGGTGGACCGGTTCGCTGATCGCGAACTGGTTGTTCTGGCAGAAGAATACGACCGGCGCGTTGTAGCTCATCGAGAAGCCGAGGGCCTCGGCGAGGTCGCCCTGACTGGTGGCGCCGTCGCCGAAGTAGGCGATCGTCGCGATCTCCGCGCCGTCCAGGTGGGCGCCCATGGCGTACCCGGTGGCGTGCAGCCCCTGGGAGCCGACGACGATCGCGGGATTCGTCACGTTCACGGAACTCGGATCCCACGCGGAATGGGCGCATCCCCGCCACATGCGGGTCATCACCCCGGGGTCCACACCCCGGCAGTAGGCGACGGCGTGTTCGCGGTAGCTGATGAACGCGTAGTCGTCGGGGCGGAGGGCGCGGGCGGAGCCGACCTGTGCGGCTTCCTGCCCGAGCAGGGGAGCCCAGAGTCCCAGTTCGCCCTGGCGTTGCAGCGCGACCGCTTCGACATCCATCCGACGCGCGACCACGAGGTCTTCGTAGAGGCCGCGCAGTTGTTCGGGTCCGATGTCGCGGACCAGGCTCGTGTAGTCGGGTCTGAAGACCCGTCGGCCGTCCGGCTGGATGAGCTGGACCGGATAGGCAATCTTGTCGACCATCGGGGTCACCTCGTGTTGTCGAGTCCGTGAACCTTGTGGGTCCGTAGGAGACGGGTACTGCGGTAGGGCAAGTGTGTGTCCTACTTCACAGCATCCACGAGAACGCGAAGTGCGCAAGTGGCACCGCTGACGTCGAGCAGAATGCCCAGTTTTGGGGGTGGCAAGGGTGTCATGCTGCGTCTAATGACCAATTCGGACATCACCGACGCCAGGTTGTTGCTGCAAGGGTCCGAGAACCTCGGATCACCCCGCGAACACGAACCCGATCGAGGCGAGGACGGCCAGCATCGCGAGGTAGACCGCGGGCATTGCGACGGCCCGGGTGTCGGGGTTGCCGTAGTCACCGTGTCGGACGTGAAAGGCGATTGCGCACAAGAGGAGAATCAGCAGCGCCACCGTCGAGATCACTCCCAGGGGAGTCCAGTAGAGGCCGGCGAGAACACCGACACCGCCGGCGAGTTCCGCCACGCCGATCAGCCGGACCTGTTGCCTGCTCAGGCCCCGGGATTGCAACCCCGTCCACGCGGTTCCCTTCAGTCTCAGCTTGGGAATGCTCACGGCGACGGCACTCACGGCGAGGAGCACGCCGCACACGATGAGGAAAACTTCCACGTCGGTCCCTCCAGTTCCGGCCGAATCGGCCTCACTGTTGCCACCCTAGGGCCGCGACCTGCGGCGCGGACCGGTTCCCTCCGCATCGGGCTTCCGAGCGGTTAGCATCGAGCGCGTGAATGCTGTGGGGCTGAACGAAGATGCCGTTTCTGCGTGGATTGCCGGACTCGGTGTGGGGGCGATCGCGCCGCTCAGCTTCGAGAGGATCGGGAACGGTCAGTCGAATCTCACGTACGCGGTCAGTGACGCGGGTGGTGGTCGGTGGGTGTTGCGGCGGCCACCGCTCGGACATCTGCTCGCGTCGGCGCACGACGTGGTCCGCGAACACCGGATTCTGTCCTCTCTCCAGGGATCCGACGTTCCGGTGCCGAAGATCCTCGGGCTCACCGACGATCCGGAGGTCACGGACGCGCCGCTCGTGCTGATGAGCTATGTCGCAGGGGTGGTGATCGACAATGTCGGTGTGGCGAAGAAGCTGACACCCGAGCAGAGGAATGCCGTCGGGCTGGCGATGCCGAAGGCTCTCGCAAAGATCCATGCGGTCGATCTCAAAGATGCCGGGCTGGAGGATCTGGCCAGCCACAAGCCTTACGCGGCACGGCAGTTGAAGCGCTGGAGGGATCAGTGGGAGAAGTCCCGTACCCGTGACGTCCCGGCGATCGAGGACCTGGCGGGCATACTCGAGCGCAACATGCCGGAGCAGACCGAACTGTCGTTGGTGCACGGTGATTTTCACCTGAGCAACGTCATCACCTCGCCCGAGGAGGGTGAGGTGGTCGCGGTGGTCGACTGGGAACTGTGCACGCTGGGCGACCCCCTCGCCGACGTCGGCGCGTTGCTGGCCTACTGGCCCGAGGCGGGCGACGCGGACGCCGGACCGTTCCCCGCCTCCACTCTGGAGGGATTCCCCACCCGGGCCGAACTCGTGGAGGCCTACGTCCACCACACGAAACGCGATGTCACTCAGGTGGGGTACTGGCACGTTCTGGCGTTGTGGAAGCTGGCGATCATCGCCGAAGGCGTCCTGCGCCGGGTGATCGACGACCCCCGGAACAAGGCCGAGACCGGTGCGCCCACGGTCGCGCTGATCGACGGCATCATCGCCCGGGCGGTGGCCACGGCGGAGGCCGAGGGACTGCGCTGATCCCCCTGGTGGTGCCGGACGTTCAGACGTCGTCCGGTGTCACCAGAAGGGTTGCAGCGCTCCGGATTTCGGCAGGAATCGGCACCGGCCTGCGGGTCTTCGCGTCCACGTACACGTGCACGAAGCGGCCGAGAGCTGCGAGTTCGAGCGCGTCGTCGTTCTCGCGGAAGATCGCGAGCGCATACACGATGCTCCGGGTGCCCAGCTTCTCGATGGACAACCCCACCTGCAGACGGTCCGGGAAGGTGAGTTCGCTGACGTACTTGCAGGACGTCTCGGCGACCACACCGATGGCGGGCAGATCGCGGATGTCGGTGCCCGTCGTCGCGATCAGCCAGCCGTTGACGGCCGTGTCGAAGTACGAGTAGTACGTGACGTTGTTGACGTGCCCGTAGTGGTCGTTGTCCTCCCAGCGGGTCGGCACCGGCCACAGGGCGGGGAAGTCGGCGGCGGTCGGCAAGGCGGGGGCGTCGTCGTGTTTCACCGTGCCGACCCTAATGCCACGGATCGCCGGGACCACGCGTCGGGCAGAATCGCGTCCTATGTCTGTGCCCGACAGCGATGTGCGTTCACCCGATTCCGCGGCCCAGCCGATCAGCGCCGGAATCGTCACCGCCCTGGTGGGCTTCACCAGTTCGTTCGCGGTCGTACTCACCGGATTGACGGCGGTGGGCGCGAATTCCGCCGAGGCCGCGTCGGGACTGCTGGCGCTGTGTGTGACGCAGGCGCTCGGCATGTTGTGGATGTCGCGGCACTACCGCATGCCGATCACGCTGGCGTGGTCGACGCCGGGCGCCGCTCTCCTCGCCGGCGCGGGGACGGTGAGCGGCGGCTGGCCCGCCGCGGTCGGGGCGTTCGTCGTCGTGGGGGCGGCGGTGATTCTCACTGGGCTGTGGCCGCGGCTGGGGCGGCTCATCGCGGCCATCCCTCCGGCGTTGGCGCAGGCGATGCTCGCGGGGGTGCTGCTGCCGCTGTGCCTGGCGCCGGTACTGGCGCTGCGTGACGCACCGCTGGCCGTCGCGCCCGTGGTTCTCGTGTGGCTGGTTCTGCAGCGGTACTCGCCGCGGTGGGCGGTGCCGGCGGCGTTCGCGGCTGCCGCAGTGGTGATCGCGATCGGTCTCGCCTCCGGCAGCGACGGACTGGACACCAGCGCGCTCCTGCCGAGACTCGACGTCACGGCACCGGCGTGGACGTGGCAGGCGATGATCGGGATCGCGATCCCGCTGTACATCGTGACGATGGCGTCCCAGAACATCCCCGGGACCGCCGTCATGAATTCCTTCGGCTACCGGGTGCCGTGGCGGCCGGCCATGCTGGTGACCGGTGTCGGGACCCTGGTGGGCGCGCCCGCGGGTGGTCACGCCATCAACCTCGCCGCCATCAGCGCCGCCCTCGCCGCCGCGCCGTCCGCACATCCCGATCCCAGGAAGCGCTGGGTCGCGGCCTTCACGGCAGGCTGGGCCTACCTGGTGCTCGCCGCGTGTTCCGCAGCGGTGGCCACGCTCATCGCCGCGGCCCCCGAGGGCGTCGTGGAGGCGGTCGCCGGCCTCGCCCTCCTCGGCACCCTGGGCGGGGCACTGGCCTCCGCCCTCGACGACGTCCGCGAACGGGAAGGCGCCGTCGTCTCCTTCCTGATCGCCGCGTCGGGGGTGAGCATCCTCGGCATCGGGTCCGCGTTCTGGGCGCTGGTCGCCGGATTGATCGTGCGGGTCGCGGTGAGTTCGCGGCGATAATGGGGTGATGACCACCATCGAGGTAGTGCACGGTGACATCACGACGGTCGAGGTCGACGCGATCGTCAACGCCGCCAACTCCGGACTGCTCGGGGGTGGTGGAGTGGACGGCGCCATCCACCGGGCCGGCGGACCCGAGATCCTCGCCGAATGCAGGCACCTGCGGGCCACCACGTTCCAGGACGGTCTCCCGGCGGGACAGGCGGTCGCGACGACGGCGGGCCGGTTGCCGGCCCGATGGGTGATTCACACCGTCGGCCCCGTGTATTCCGCTACGGACGATCGGTCGGCCACCCTGCGCAGCGCCTACATCACCAGCCTGGCGGTGGCATCCGACCTCGGTGCCCTGTCCGTTGCGTTCCCGCTGATCTCGTCCGGGGTGTACGGCTGGCCCGCGGACGACGCCGTCCGGCAGGCGGTCGGTGCCGTCCGTGAGTCGGACGCCGGAATTCCCCGGGTGCTGTTCGTGGCGTTCGACGCACGGATGGCGTCGCTGCTGCGCGGCGAGGTGAGGTGACGGCGCTGAACACCGATCTCGCGTATCTGACGGCAGGACTGGCTCTTCTGCTGGCCGCCACCGTTCCGCGCCTGTTCCAGGACCGTGCCGTCTCGGCGCCGCTGATCGTCCTGGCGGTCGGAGCGGGGGGCGGCCTGCTTCTCGGCGAGTCGGGAACGGACACCCTGTCGCCGGCACTGCATCCCGCCGTGACGGAACACTTGAGCGAAACCTGCGTCATCGTCGCCTTGATGGGCGTGGGACTGGCGATCGACAGACCACTGGGCTGGCGCACGTGGAATTCGACGTGGCGTCTGCTGCTGATCGCGATGCCTCTCGGTATCGCCGCTGTCGCGCTGCTCGGCTGGTGGGTGGCGGCATTGACCCCCGCCGTCGCGATCCTGCTCGGGGCAGTCCTCGCGCCCACCGACCCGGTTCTGGCGTCCGACGTGCAGGTCGAAGGTCCCACGTCGGGCGGCGAGTCCCATCAGGAGGACGACGAGGTCCGGTTCGCGCTCACCTCGGAGGCCGGGCTCAACGACGCTCTCGCCTTCCCATTCGTGTATCTGGCGCTGTTCATGATCGGCAAAGGGCCGATCGAGCAGTGGATCGTGCAGTGGGCGGCCTGGGAACTGATCGGAAAGGTCGTCATCGGCGCAGCCCTGGGGTGGATTGCCGGTGATCTGTTCGGCCGCGCGGTCTTCCGCTTCCCGATCACACACATGCGCCTGGCCGAACGCAGCGAACCCATCTTCGCGCTCGCCGCCACGTTCGCCGTCTACGGACTCACCGAACTGGCCGGGGGATACGGCTTTCTCGCCGTCTTCGCCTGCGCCGTCGCCATCCGTCGGACGGAGCGGGCCCACGACTACCACGCCGAGATGCACAGCCTGATCGAACAACTGGAACACGTGCTCACCCTCGCCGTCCTGCTCCTGCTGGGGGTGGCACTCACTTCCGGTCTGCTGACCGGACTGACGTGGGGCGGGGTTCTCGTCGCGGCAGCCCTCGTGTTCGTCATCCGGCCGGTGGTGGGATGGCTTTCGCTGCTGGGCTGCGAGGAGATGTCCGGCCCCGAGCGCCGGGTCACCGCATTCTTCGGGGTTCGCGGAATCGGGTCGATCTACTATCTCGCCTACGCCGCTGCGGAAGCCGGCGTGGACGACGAGAAGTGGTTGTGGTCGACGGTGGCCTTCACCGTCGTCCTCTCCGTCCTCGTCCACGGGGTGAGTGCGACGCGGGTGATGCGCCTGCTCGATCTTCGCAGGGAAGGCGGTGCAGTCGCGGACCGATAGCGTCGCGACTGCACCGCTCGACCAGGGGTGGCCTGTTCCGGCTGTTTACTCATTGCGCACGGCGGAGGTGCGCGCCGTGTCTGCCGGGTGCTCCGAGTCCTCGGCTGGGTGGACGAGGACGGGCGGCGCCGCCGAGACCACCGAGGGAGTGGGCCGGTTGCCGGCCTTGATCTCGTTGAACAGGATGTTGAGCAGCACCGCGACGATGCTGGCCGCGCTGATTCCCGAGTCGAAGACGATGTGCACCCATTCCGGGAAGGCCGAGTAGAACTCGGGCACCGCGATCGGTATCACACCGAATCCGAGGGCCACCGCGACGATCACCAAGTTGAGGTTGCCGTCGTACGACACCTTGGACAGGGTCCGGATTCCGCTCGCGGCTACCGAACCGAAGAGGACGATCCCCGCACCGCCGAGGACGGGCAGCGGCACGGAGGCCACCAGCCGGCCCAGGACGGGGAACAGTCCGAGAGCGAACAGAACCGAACCGCCGGCCGCGACAACGTATCGGCTCTTGATCCCGGTGATCGCGACGAGCCCGACGTTCTGAGCGAACGCGCTGGCCGGGAACGTGCCGAACACCGGTGCCACGGTGGTGGCGAGCATGTCGGCGCGGAGACCGTCGCCGACCCGGCGAGCATCGACCTTCGTTTCCACGATCTCGCCGACCGCGAGGATGTCGGCCGTCGTCTCGGTCATGATCACGAGGATCACCACGGTCATCGAGATGATCGCGCCGATCTGGAACAGGGGAGTGCCGAACGAGAACACCTGCGGCAGTTCGAAGATCGCGCCCTTCCCGACGGCGCCGAAGTCGGCCTTGCCGATCAGTGCGGCGAACAGGGTTCCCACGACGATGCCGATCAGGATGGACAGCCGCGACAGGGTTCCCTGGACCAGCCGGCTCACCAGCAACACGACGAACAGGCTGAATCCGGCGAGCCCGATGTTGGACATCGACCCCCAGTCCGGGGCCTTGGCGTTGCCGCCCATCGCCCAGCGCACCGCGACCGGCAGGAGGGAGATGCCGATGACCGTGATGATCGACCCGGTGACGACGGGCGGGAAGTAGCGCACGATCCTGCAGAAGAACGGGCTGATCAACAGGCCGATCACGCCGGCGACCATGATGGCTCCGAACACTGATCGCAGTCCGCCCGGACCGCTGGCCACCGCCACCATGGTGGACACCGAGGCGAAGGAAATGCCCTGCACCAGGGGAAGTTTTGCCCCGAAATAGGGGACGCCGAGGGTCTGCAGCAGTGTGGCCGCGCCACTGACGAACAATGCCGCCGACACGAGCAGCCCGATCTCGACGCCGGTCAGACCGGCGGCGCCGCCGACGATCAGGGGAGGCGCGATCACGCCGCCGTACATCGTCAGGATGTGCTGCAACCCGTAGACGTACGACTTTCCGAGCGGCAACCGCTCGTCCTCGGGTCCGGGAGTTCCGGCAACCCGGTGTCCGATCCGTTTCATCGCCGCGCTCCTAGCAGAATCCGGGAACGGAATCCCAGGCGCGGCCGGCGTCGGGAGCGTCCTCGCGCTCGACGGTCGCCTCGATCAACCCGTAGGGGCGGTCGGCCGCGAAGAACACCTCGCCGGGGTTGTCGAGTCCGAACGGTTCCAGGTCGACGAGGAAGTGGTGTTTGTTCGGCATCGAGAACTTCACCTCGGCGATCTCGGGGTGCGCCTCGAGCACCGCCGAACCCATCTGGAACAGGGACTGCTGCAGCGCGAGCGAGTGCGTCGTGGCGAACGCCTCCAGCATGACTGCCCGCACGTTCTCGAAGGTCTTGTCGAAGTCGACGTCGGTGGTGAGGTACCGCCACCGGGCACTCACCGACGTCGCGAGGATCCGGTCGGACGTTTCCTGCAGGGTGGTGTACTTGTCCTTCGGGTAGCCCCGGAACTCCGAGCCCGTCGACTTCAGCACCACCATGTTGCTGAGCCCGGACACGATCCATGTCCGGTCGCCGTCGATGGTGACCACAGTGTTTCGCCGTTCGTCGCTCGATCGGACGAAGGAATGGTCGTGGCCCTCGCCGTCGACAGTGATCCGCGCCCACGAGTACTGCTCGATCTCCCATCGGCCGCCGGTGATCCACTCGAATTCCCCGGTGAAGTGCTGACCGAGTCGCATGGCGAACGTCTCGATCGAGCCGACGCCGTCGCGGGCGAACGCGTACACCGTGTTCTTCTGGGTGTCCGTGGCCACGACGTGCGCGTTGTCGCCTTCGGTGTGCACCGCGTCGAGGTCGCCGCGCAGTTGCGACGTCACGGTGACGTCTTCGATCTCGTGTCGCTTCGTGTCCCGCGTGATCTTGACCAACCGGACTTCTGCCTTGCCGTACTGGTTCTGGCCGAGCACGATCTTGCTCATGATTAGCTCCCTCGGTAGGTCGAGTATGCGAACGGGCTGAGAAGGACTGGTACGTGGTAGTGCTGTTCGCTGTCGGTCAGGGCGAACGTGATGGTGATGTCGGGGTAGAACGCCGGACGGCCCTTCGCGGCGAAGTAGCGTCCGGTGTCGAAGACGATCCGGTAGGTGCCCGGCTCGAGTCGGGCGGGGCCCAGGGTTGTGACGCGTCCGTCGTCGTCGGTGACGGCGTCGGCCACGGTGATCCATGCGGAGTCGCGCTGGACCGTCAGCGATACCGGCACTTCCCGCGCGGGCACGCCTTCGGCCGCATCCAGCACGTGGGTGGTGACCTGGCTGACGTCGCTCATGCGTCCAGCATCCCGGCGAGACGACGTGCGGCGATGTCGCGCAGTTCCTCTGCAACAACGGCTAATTCGCCGGCCTCGTCGTTGAGAAGCCGACGGTCGAGTGCGGTGAGGATGTCGGACGTGCTCCGGCCGGCGGCGCGGACCAGGAAGACCCGTCCGAATTTGTCCTCGTAGGCACGGTTGCCGTCGGTGAGCCGTTTCCGCGCCGCCGCGTCGGACGAATCGACGTTCGACTGCTCCGAACGTGCCAGGTGCGCCTCGGCGTCGTCGCCTCCCGGGGGTTCACCGATTCGGGGATGGCGGGCGAGGGCTTGCTCGATCTCGTCCGCGGAGAGCGGGCCGGCCCCCGTCCTGGCTGCAGTGAGAAGTGAGGCGCGATCGGTGTACGGCCGGGCGGACACGAGTTCGTCTGCCCACCGGGGAATGTCCAGGCAGATCCGCGCCAGTTCCGTTGCCTCGGACTGTGAAGCCTCGTTGAATCGTTGGAGTCCTGCATCGAGATCCATGCGACCCTTCTTCCACAATGCGAAATAATGATTCCGTATAGAGAAGCGTGACAGGGGTCACAATTCATGTCAAGACCCAAAATTGAATTGATCCAGATTCGGATGCGAGTGCGATCCGTGGCGTGCTGGAGTCTCGACATGTGAAAGCTGTTGTAGAACAACAGTGTACGAACGCGGTCGCGCCGAATTGCGGGTCTCTAGTCCGCGCCGCCCGTATCGTGATCGAACAGGCGGGGAAACACGAACCACAGCGTCGCGAACATCAGCGCGGCCACCACGCCGATCACGATCGCGACCGGACCGCCCACTGCCACTTCGGCAATCAGGAGCACGGTTCCGGTCATGGCTGCGGCGAGAAATCCGACACCCCACAGTGCGAACAGGTTGGCCCTGCGCAGGATGTCGACCCGGCGGCCCTGGCGGAACAGCACCCGGTGCCAGACCGCCGGGGCGATGAGCAGGGCCGAGGACACCGTTGCCAGGAGCACCGTGACGAGATGGAGCATGCGCAGGCCGAACGGCTGCTCCGCGTACGCCTCGGTGAAGGCGACCGCGAGGAGGAAGGCGAACAGGATCTGCACGCCTGCCTGCGCGACACGGAGTTCCTGCAGCAGCTCGCTGAAGTTGCGTGCGAGCCGTTGCGCGGGTGTCTCGGCGGTGCTCACCTCACGACCGTGAGTACTCGGAGGCCCTGCGGATCTCTTCGGGGGACGGGCGCACGCCGGTGTAGAGGACGAACTGCTCCGCGGCTTGCAGTGCGATCACCTCGGCACCGGTGATGACGGTCTTGTGGCGTTCGGCCGCGGCACGGATCAGCGGCGTCGCGGCGGGCATGGCAACCACGTCGAACACGGCCTCCGCCGCGTCGATCGCGTCGAGTTCGAACGCCAGATCTTCGGCCTCGGGACCGCCCGCCATGCCGACGGGGGTGGCGTTGATCAGGAGCCCCGGCCGTGCCGCGCCGAGTTCGGGTTGCCAGTCGAATCCGTACTGCTTCGCGAGGGCGCCGCCCGTCGTCTCGTTGCGGGCGACCACGGTGACGTCGGTGAAGCCGTAGTCGCGCACGGCGGCGACCACAGCTTTGGCCATTCCGCCGCTCCCGGCCACCGCCACGGACAGCGAGTGGTGCAATGCGTTGTCGCGCAACAGGTTCGCGATGGCCTGGTAGTCGGTGTTGTAGGCGTGCAACACCCCGTCCTCGTTGACCACCGTGTTGACGGATTCGATGACCGACGCCGATTCGTGCATCACGTCGACGTACTCGATGATCCGCTCCTTGAACGGCATGGAGACACCGGCACCGCGGATCCCCAGCGCGCGGATGCCGCCGACCGCAGCCTGGAGGTCGTTGGTGGTGAACGCTTTGTAGACGAAATTGAGGCCCAGCTCGCCGTACAGATAATTGTGAAACCGGGTGCCGATGTTGCTCGGTCGGCCGGAGAGCGAGATGCAGAGAAGAGTGTCTTTGTCGAGCTGGTTCATCCGGTAAATACTAGTAGTGGGCTCCCATCCGTGCGCGTTCTCAGCTCCGAATACACGGTGACGACGACAAAGGAGCAGGGCTGCGATGACGACGACGATCGGTGACCGGCACGAGGCGGCGCGGACGCCCCGGAGACGGCGGCACCTGCTCTCCCGCGCGCTCGCCGGAGTGATCGCCGCCGGCATCGTGCTCGGGGTGGGCGAACTGCTGTCGGTGCTGATCGACCCGAACTCGTCGCCGTTCTATGCGGTCGGATCGACGACGGTGGACCGCAGTCCCGCCTGGGCTCGCGAGTTCGCGATCGACACGTTCGGAACCAACGACAAACCCGCCCTGTTCGTCGGCATGACGATCCTCATCGTGCTCCTTGCCGCGATCGCGGGCATCGTCGAGCGTCCCCGCGCCCCGTTCGGCAGCGCGATCCTGGCGGCTCTCGGGCTGGTGGGAATCTACGCCTCGACCCAGCGCCCCAGCGCCACGTGGATGTGTGCGCTGCCGACCGTGGTGGGGGTCGTCGCCGGCATCGCGGTTCTGCGGGTGCTGACGGCCGCCGCGCGGGCACCCGAGCACTCGGACGCCGAGGATTCGTGGTTGCCGCGCCGAACTTTTCTTCTGCTGGCCGCGACCGCCGCCGCGACCGCCGCGGCCGCGGGAGCCGCCGGCCGGTACCTCGGGCAGCAAGCCGCGGGAGCTCTGGACAACCGCAGCGCCTTCACCGTTCCCGAGGTGACGGACCGGGCGGCCCCGATCGCTCCGGGCACCGACATCGACGTGCCGGGCGCCACCCCGTTCGTCACGTCGAACGAGGAGTTCTACCGGATCGACACCGCACTACGGGTCCCACGGTTGACGACGGACGACTGGAAACTGCGCATCCACGGCATGGTGGACCGCGAGGTCACGCTGACGTGGGACGACCTGGTCGCGAGGACGCCCGTGGAACGGGTGGTCACGCTGACGTGCGTGTCCAACGAGGTCGGCGGAAACCTCGCCGGCAACGCCACGTGGATCGGCTACCCGATCAAAGACATCCTCGACGAGGCCGGGGTGCACCCCGACGCCGACATGCTGCTGTCCACGAGTAGCGACGACTTCACGGCGGGCACCCCGGTCGAGGCCTTGCGGGACGGACGCGACGCGATCCTCGCGGTGGCGATGAACGGTGAGCCGTTGCCGTTCGAACACGGTTATCCGGTGCGGCAGGTGGTCCCCGGTCTCTACGGCTACGTGTCGGCCACCAAATGGGTGGTGGATTGGGAACTCACACGCTTCGACAAGGCGGAGGCCTACTGGACGAAGCGCGGATGGTCCGCGAAAGGTCCGATCAAGACCGCGTCCCGGATCGACGTGCCCGCATCGTTCACGCCCACCGCGCCGGGGCCGGTTCTCGTCGCCGGAACCGCCTGGGCACAGCACCGCGGCATCGAGAAGGTGGAGGTGCGGGTCGACAACGGCGAATGGCAGACCGCGACCCTCGCCCCGCAGTACACCATCGACACCTGGCGGCAATGGACCTGGGAGTGGCAGGCCACATCCGGACTGCACACCCTCCAGGTGCGGGCCACGGATCTGGACGGCAACGTTCAGGTGGAGGAGCGGACGCCGCCGATCCCGGGTGGCGCCACCGGCTGGCACACGCGTTCCTTCACCGTGTCCTGAGGCACCGTCTTCTGAGGTGCTCACGGACACCGCTCCGCCACCTCGGCGAGCGCGTCGCGGTCCGCCAGCGTCACCGGAAGCCCGTACTCCACCGCCACCGACAGGTACTTGCCCGCGTAGAAGCAGTGGTACGCCGGATTCGGCGGAAGCCAGTCCTGCGGGGTCCGGTCGCCCTTGTCCTGATTGTCCGCACCGTTGACGGCCAGCAGGTTGAACGTGACGTCGTTGGCGAACCGCAGCCGACGCTCGGGCGACCACGTCGACGCGCCCATGTCCCACGCCGCCGCCAAGGGGTAGACGTGGTCGATCTGTACGGCTTTCGCGTCGGCTCGGTCGAATTGGAGCACCTCGCCGGAACACGGATCGGCGAGGACCCCGCTCAGCACCACGCAGCCGCGGGTGCCGTCGCGGAACGCCACCGAGCGGAGATCGAGCGCGAGAACGTTGTTGCGGGTGTCGCACCCGTCGTGGCCGGCGGCGGCGTCCTGGTCGTCGGTCCAGGCCGGGCCGAAGACGCACAACTCCTTGCCGGAACACCCGCGCTGATATCCGCCGGGGTGCGGACGGGACTCGACCGTCGCGACCCGGCCGAGCAACTCCTCGATGTGTGCGCGGGGCGGACTGCCCGGTGCCGGGCCGGGGCCGCTGAGGTCGAGAAGCGACACCCCGCAACCGCAGACCGTCAGGATCGCCACCAGCCACGCGGCCACGTACAGAAGTCTCATGCGTCCCCCGGCGCTCGACCCATCTCCCCCTACCACCGGGAGTATGCACCGGGCCCTCGACACGTCAAGTGAAGGGGAGGCGCACCGCGGCGATCGACGACAGGTGCGTGCCATCGTGGCCGATCACCCAGGAACCGCCGCTCTGCCGGCATTCCGCGAGCAGATCGAGGGTGCGGAGGAGGAAGAAGATCGCCTCGCTGGGGGTGGGGGTAACCGCAAGCCTGTGTGCCTCACCGTGTTTCATCCCGTCGAGCCACACACCCGACTGTCCGTCCAGTCGAATCGTGACGATGTGCGTGGCATCGACGAAGGCGTACTTCCGTTGCTCCCACGGAGTGGTGAGCGCGTACCCCTGTTCGAGAACCTGGATCAGGATGCTCATGACCGACTCCCGAGTGTCCGGCAGCTACGTCTCTCCAGCATCTACCTCGGAACCGGTGAAAGCCAGACCTGCTAACCGAACTCGATCACGACCTTGCCGCTCGTGTGACCGGACTCGACCATCGCGAGAGCGTCACCGGCGTGCGCGAACGGGAATCGGTGAGCGACCCGCGGATCGAGGGTCCCGTCGGCCACCAGCGCGGCCAGCTCCGCGAACACCGCGGACGTTCGGCGCCGTTCCACCCCCGAGCCGCCGAGATCCCGCGCGGCGAGCGGATCGCCGGTGCTGAGGATCGCCGCCGGATCCGCGACCACCCGCGCCGCCTCGGCGAGCGCGTCACCCCCGACGAGGTCGAAGACGGCGTCGACCGGGCCGGGTATGCGTGCGGCCAGGCCGTCTCCGGACGCCACCCAGGTGGCACCGAGCGATTCGACGATCTCCCGCTTGCTCTCGCTCGCGACTCCGATCACGGTGACGTCCCACGCCGCGGCCAACTGCAGCGCCGCCACCCCCACACCGCCGCCCGCGCCGACGACGAGCAACCGGCTGCCGGGCGCCAGATCCAGGGTGGTCAGCGCGTCGTACGCGGTTCCCGCCGCGACGGGGAGCGTGGCCGCGTCGGCGAACGAGACCGGCTCGGGCTTGTGCGCCGCAGAGGCCGTGTTGACCAGGGTGTACTCGGTGTAGCCGCCGAAGCCGGTGGCGGTCGCGCCGAACACGGCATCGCCGACCGCGAAGCCGGTCACCCGGGGCCCGACATCCGCGACCACACCGGCGACCTCCCGGCCGAGAACGGCGGGAAGGGTGACGGGGACGGTGTCCTTGCGCGTTCCCGCCCGCACCTTCCAATCGGCGGGGTTCACGCCGGCCGCGTGGACGGCGACCAGCAACTGTCCGGGGCCGGGGGAGGGAACGGGGACGTCGAAGAACTGCTGCGTCTCGGGGCCGCCGTACTCGCTGAAGCCGTATGCCATGCTCACGCCCACAGTCCTATCACGAACGGCGCCCGCCCTCGGGGGACGAAGAAGGCCCACCGAACGGGTGTCGGTGGGCCTTCGCGTCGGAACTCAGGAGCCGAACGAGCCCGTGCCTCCGCCGCCACCCATCAACGGTCCGAGAACCTGGATGAGTTGAACGAGGACTTGCAAGATCTGTTCCATGTCCATTTTGTCTTCCTCCGATCACTGCGATCACGTACGGCAGCGATCCCGGTGAGTTACCGGCGTGGACGGCCGCCAACTGGTTCATCGGTGGAATATGGTCGAGGGTTACATGTCACGAGCAGGGATTTCACGCGCTGTCGGTTGCACCTGCTTGGATGGGTGCATGCTGCACGGCCTCTGGACACCGGGTTCGGGTCTCATGCTGTGGGTGGAGGACCGGAATCCGGCCGCCGAGGAGCCGTCGGATGCGGTCGGTCGGGTGCTGGCACGGAAGTTCCGGCATCACGTGAAGGTGCCGATGCCGACGCCGTCGGGGCCGGAGATGCTCGAGTGGGCCGCGGTGGCGCTCGCACCGCCGGACGCGACGGAGTTCCTGCTGTCGGTGTCGGCCCGCGACCCCCGGATAGCTGGGGATCTGCGCTACCTCGCCCACGTCGCCCGCGGTGTCGAGCGGTGGGCACGCGCCGGCCGGGTGGTGCCCGAGGTGCACCGCGCGGAGGGCGGCTGGTGGCCGCGCTGGCGGCTGCTCGGCGGTGAGCGGCAGCGTGCGTGGCTCACGGAGCTGGCCGTCGCGATGCCGCCGGTCCAGCGTCACGGCACGACCCCCCGCGCCGTGCTCGACGACATGGTCACCGAGCTGACCGACCCCGTCGCCCGCCGTGTCCTCGAACGCCGGCATCCGGACGATTCCGCCACCGACGCGGACCATCCGCTGATCGAAGCGCTGCTGCGCGGCGACCAGTTCGACGAGGGCACCGCCCAGCTGTCGGGTTCGCTGGACGGGTGGCGCGACAGCCTCAAAGTGGACGAACCCGAACTGGTGCTGCGGCTCCTCGAGCCGGAAGACGTTGACGTGGAGGGGGACTGGGATCCGGACACGGTGCTGTGGCGACTGGAGGTCTGTCTTCGTCCGGAAGGCGAAGCGCCGGTGCCGATTCCGTTGCATCACACGGAGGCGAGTCGCCTGCAGATCGGGGTGCGCAAGCTGACGGAGGCCGTGGCCGCCTACCCGCGACTGCAGGACGTCCCCAGTGATCCCGACAGCCTGGACCTGATGTTGCCCACCGCCGTGGTCATCGACCTCGTCGGACACGGTGCGGTGGCGTTGAAGGAGAAGGGCATCAGCCTGCTGCTGCCGCGGGCGTGGAGTGTGGCGTCGCCGTCGATGCGCCTGAGGGTGAGCTCGCCGAGCACTCCGGCGAGCGCGGAGAACCGGGCCGTCGGCAAAGACCAGCTGGTGCAGTACAACTGGGAACTGGCACTCGGCGACACGGTCCTCACCGCCGCGGAGATGAATCGACTGGTCAACTCGAAGAGTGATCTCGTGCGGCTGCGCGGCGAGTGGGTGCGGGCGGATCAGGAGGTGCTCTCCCGCGCCGCGCGGTACGTGGCGGAGCGGCACGCGAGCGGCGACCGGGCCATCGTGGACCTGCTGAAGGACCTGATCGCGGACGATCTCTCCGACCTTCCCGTCGAGGAGGTCACGGCCACCGGCTGGGCGGCCGCGTTGCTGGACGGCGACACGAAGCCGCAGGAAGTGCCGACCCCGGACGGGTTGGACGCGACGCTGCGCCCGTATCAGAAGCGGGGACTCGACTGGCTGGTCTTCATGAGCCGCCTCGGCCTCGGCGCCGTCCTCGCCGACGACATGGGTCTCGGCAAGACACTGCAGTTGCTCGCACTGCTGGCACACGAGAACGCCGCGACACCCACCTTGCTGGTGTGCCCGATGTCGGTGGTCGGCAACTGGGAGCGCGAGGCGGCACGCTTCGTTCCCTCGCTGCGGGTGCTCGTCCACCACGGTCCGCAGCGGCTGAGCGGTGAGGACTTCACCGCCGCCGTGACGCAGAGCGATCTGGTGATCACCACGTACGCGCTGCTGGCCCGCGACGTCGCGCACCTGAAGGAGCAGGACTGGCGGCGTGTCGTGCTGGACGAGGCGCAGCACATCAAGAACGCGAAGACGTCCCAGGCGCGGGCGGCGCGGAGCATTCCGGCGGCGCACCGCGTCGCGCTGACGGGCACTCCGGTCGAGAACCGGCTCGACGAACTGCGCTCGATCCTCGACTTCGCGAACTCGGGCATCCTTGGCTCGGAGGCGATGTTCCGCAAGCGCTTCGTGGTGCCCATCGAGCGGGAGCAGGACGAGGCGGCCGTCGCCCGGCTCCGCGCCGTCACGTCGCCGTTCGTGCTGCGCCGCGTCAAGACCGATCCCGCGGTCATCGCCGACCTCCCGGACAAGTTCGAGATGACGGTCCGTGCCAACCTCACTGCCGAGCAGGCCGCGCTGTACCGGGCGGTGGTCGACGACATGATGGCGCAGATCAAGGACAAGAAGGGGATGAAGCGCAAGGGGGCCGTCCTCGCCGCCCTGACGAAACTCAAGCAGGTGTGCAACCACCCGGCACACTTCCTGCGCGACGGGTCGGCGGTGATGCGGCGCGGACAGCACCGCTCCGGCAAGCTGGGGCTCGTCGAAGACATCCTGGACTCGGTGGTCGCGGACGGCGAGAAGGCGTTGCTGTTCACCCAGTTCCGGGAATTCGGCGACCTCGTGACCCCGTACCTCGCGGAGCGTTTCGGTACCCCCGTGCCGTTTCTGCACGGGGGCGTCTCCAAGCAGAAACGCGACGACATGGTGGCCTCGTTCCAGCGGGACGACGGGCCGCCGATCATGATGCTCTCGCTGAAGGCGGGCGGGACGGGCCTGAACCTCACCGCGGCCAATCACGTCGTTCACCTCGACCGGTGGTGGAACCCGGCGGTCGAGAACCAGGCCACGGACCGGGCGTTCCGGATCGGTCAGCGGCGGGACGTGCAGGTTCGCAAGCTCGTGTGCGTCGGCACCCTGGAGGAGCGGATCGACGCGATGATCGCCACCAAGCAGGAGCTGGCGGATCTCGCCGTCGGGACGGGCGAGAACTGGGTGACGGAAATGAGCACCGAGCAACTCGGTGAACTGCTGCGGCTCGGCGACGAGGCGGTGGGCGAATGACGAATCGGCGACCCGGGCCGTACTTCGGCCAACACGGCAAGCGTCGACCGGTGACGGGCGGGCTGGAGGCACGATCCCAGCGCGGATCGTTCGGGCGCACGTGGTGGGGCCGCGAATTCGTCGACATCATCGAGTTCGTCGCCGACAAGGGCCGGATGAGCCGCGGGCGGAGCTACGCGCGCAGCGGACAGGTGATCTCGCTCGAGATCGCCGGGGGGATGGTCACGGGAGAGGTCCAGGGCAGTCAGCTCCAGCCGTTCGTCGCCACCGTCTCGATCGATCGCCTCGACGACGCGGAGGTCGCGGAACTCGTCGCGCTGGTGCGTCGGCAACCCGGCAGTCTCGCGATGCTGGCGGGCGGCGGAGTTCCGGAGGTTCTCGGACCCCTGCTGCTGCCCGCCGGGGCGTCCGCGCTGAACTACGACTGCACCTGCCCGGACGACGGCTGGCCGTGCAAGCATGCGGCGGCGGTCGCGTACCTCACCACCGAACGCATCGACGAGAACCCGCTCGAGATCCTGACGCTGCGCGGCGTCGACCTGGACATGCTGATCGACGGCGTCGGCGGCGACTCCTCCGACGCGGACGTCGACGACTGGTTCGGTGACGAGTCCCAGCTGCCCGACCTGCCCGACGCCGACTTCCGGGCGGCGATCGACGACCTCGACCCGCTGCTGCTGCGGAAGGCGATCCGATCGGTCAGCGAGGACGAGCGCGCGGTGGACGCCGCGATCCGGGAGCTGAAAGCGCTGTACCAGCACTTCCGCTGACCGTGCGATGATGAGAACGCGGAAGTTCGCCTCGTTCCGCGACCCGGGAGCTGGTCAGTCATGTTGACGGTCTACCTGCTCGGCGAACAGCGCGTATCGAACCCGGAGGATGTCAGGGTCGGCCCCATCTCGTCACGGGCGATCGCGTTGCTGGCCTACCTCGTGCTGCACGCCGGTCTCGCTCAGTCCAGGACCCGCCTCGCGGGGCTGTTCTGGCCCGAGTCGAGCGAGCAGCAGGCCCGCACCAACCTCCGGCGGGAACTGCACAATCTCCGCGGCCTCCTCGGATCGGACGGTGCGCTCGCGGCGGACGGGCCGACGCTCACGTGGACGGACTCGTCGTCGTGTCGGGTGGACGTCGACACCTTCCGCAACGAGCGGTCGGCCGCCGTCGCGGCCCTCGTCGATTCCGACCCGCGGGCATTTCTCGATCACGCCGACCGCGCGATCGACACCTATCGCGGCGAACTCATGCCCGGAACCTACGAAGACTGGGTCCTCGAGCACCGCGAGGTGCTGCGCAGGCAGTGCGTCGAACTCTGCGAGGCGACGGTGCGGGTGTTGCGGGAGTCAGGTGACGTGGAGACCGCCACGGCGTGCGCGCGCCGACGTATCCAGCTCGACCCCCTGGAGGAGGTCGGGTACCGGACTCTCATGGAACTGCAGGCCGCGTCGGGCGACCGGGCGGCGGCGATGACCACCTACCACCGATGCGCGGCCGTTCTCGAGACCGAACTCGGCGTCACGCCGAGCGCGGCGACCAGCAGGCTGTTCGACAACCTGCTGGGGGAGCACCCGAGGGTCGGTGCCGGCGCGGCTCGCCGGCCCGAACGCGTCCGGACCGCGGTGCCCGCTCTGATCGGGCGGGAGCGTGAACGCGGGGAGTTGCAACGGCGGTGGCAGCAGTCCCTCGACGGCAGGCAGGGACTGCTGCTCGTCTCGGGGGACGCGGGTGTCGGCAAGACCCGGTTGACCACCGAACTCGCGGAGATCGCTCGCGCAGACGGAGCGGTGGTGGCGACCACGAGGTGTTTCGGACTGCCGGGCCGCGTCGCGCTGGCGCCCGTCGCCGAGTGGCTGCGCAGCCCGGATTTTCGGTCCGCGATCGGGTCTCTGAATCCGTTGTGGCGGGCCGAGGTCGAACGGCTCGTCCCGAGCGCCGAGCCCGGGCCGCGACCGTCGACGTCCCGGGCGATGGTCGACGCATGGCAGCGTCACCGCTTCTTCGAGGGAACGACGCGTGCGGTGCTGTCGTCGGGCCGGCCGGTCCTGCTCGTCCTCGACGATCTGCAGTGGTGCGACGCGGAGACGACGGCCTGGCTGGCCTTCCTGCTCTCACTCGACACCCACATGCGGGTACTGGTGGCTGCGACCGCCCGCACGGACGAGGCGCGGTCGCGACACGATGTGCGGGAAGCGCTGCGGGCCCTCCGGTCGGCACGGCTGGTCACGGACGTCGAGGTGGACCCGTTGACCGCGGACGGGACCGCGGAACTGGCGCGGTCCCTCGGCGGCCGGGCGCTGGACCCGTCGGAGGAGGCGGTCCTGTACGCCGCGACCGGGGGCTACCCGCTGTACGTCGTGGAGGCCGCCAGGATGGTGCCGGGCATGAATGCGACCGGGCGGGGCGGGGCCGCCGACGACCTCGGCGAGGTGCTGCAGCGGCGGCTCGAACAGTGCTCGGAACCCGCGCGGGACGTCGCCGGCCTCGCCGCGGCGCTCGGCACGGATTTCGATCTGGACCTGCTCAGCGAGGCGAGCGACCTGAACGCAGATTCCCTCGTCCAGGCGGTGGACGAACTGTGGCGGCGGAGGATCGTCCGGCCGGCGGGCACCGGCTACGATTTCGTGCACGACCTGGTCCGGGAGGCCGCGTACCGTTCGGTCAGCCCGCCGCGACGCTGGCTCCTGCATCGGCGGCTGGCGCAGGGACTCGAACTTCTCCACACCGGCCGCACCGACGACGTGGCAGCACACCTCGCAGAGCAGTATCGGCGCGGCGGCCGCCCCGACCGCGCACTCCACTATCTGCAGCGCGCCGCCGAGGTGGCAGCCAGCGTGTTCGCGAACGCGGAGGCCCTGCGGCATTTCCGGGACTGCCTCGACCTCCTCGAGGCGATGCCGGTGGGCCGCAACCGGGACGCTCACGAGGTGGATGTGCGGCAGGGCATGTCGGCGCCGCTGACCACCCTGTACGGGTACTCCTCCACCGAGCTCGAGCAGACGCTGGACCGCACAGTGGAGCTGGGGCAGCGTCTGCGCCGGCCGAAAGTCGTGCTCGGTGCCCTGATCGGATTGTTCGCGGCACACTTCGTGCAGGGGCACACCGCGCAGGCCCACGGCATCGGCGTGCGTGCCCTCGAACTGTCCGCAGCCGATCCCGAGTTCGAGGGTCAGGCGCAGTTCGCCGTGGCGGGGGCCGCCCTCGGTCTCGGCCGGCCGAGGGATGCGATCGAACATTTCGACGTCGCGCTGCGATCGTTCTCCGACGACTATTCCTTCATCCTCGGGACCAGGCTCGAGGTGCATGCCCACGCCTGGGAGTCGCACGCGTACTGGATGATCGGTGACGAGCAGAAGGCGGCGCGGTCGTGTGCGGAGGCCCTCGCATTGGGCAGGACCTGCGGCCACCCCTACAGTCTCGCGGTGGCGTTGGGATACGCGGCGGTGCTGTATCAGATCCGCGGCGACGACGCAGCGCTCCTCGCCTCGCTCACCGAGTTGCGGGAGCTGTGCGAGCGCTACCACTTCGCCTACTACAGTCAGTGGTCGCAGATCCTCGAAGGCCGGCTCCTCGGCGGCGAACCGGGAATCGCGAAGATCCGCGAGGGGCTCGCCGAGTTGCGCCGGCAGCGGGCGTTCGCGCGTATGCCGTACTGGCTCTCACTGCTGGCGGAGGTCCAGATCGACGTCGGGTGGAGGGACGCGGCCCGCGCCACGCTCGATGCCGCCCGGATCGCCGCCGAGCAACACGACGACCGCTGGTGGTTGCCGCAGGTGCTGCGACTGCGTGCGGACGCCGGACCGTTCGCGGGCGGGGCGCCGGCGCGAACGGTGCGCGAACGCCGGATTCCTACGGTGTGAATTACCAGGCACGGCCCGTTCCGGGGCCTGCCGATCCGAGGAGAAGGCTATGAGTACCACCACCACGAATTCGACGCCGTCGACGACGACACCGCCGCCCTACGCGGAACTGGCCGCATCGCTACGCGGAGAGTTGATCACCCCCGACGACGCCGGCTACGACGACGCGCGTGCGGTGTACAACGCGATGATCGACCGTCGACCCGCGGCCATCGCGCGGTGCGCCAACGCCGCGGATGTCGTCGCGTGCGTGAAGTTCGCGCGGGAGCATCACGTCGAACTCGCGGTTCGCGGCGGTGGACACAACGCGGGAGGTCTCGGCGTGTGGGACGGTGCCCTCGTGATCGATCTGTCGGGGATGCGCGGAACCACGGTGTCGCCCGCCGACCGGACCGTCCGGGTGGACGGCGGGTGCACCTGGAGCGACGTCGACCATGCGACCGTGCCGTTCGGTATGGCCACCCCGTCCGGGTTCATCGCGTCCACCGGTGTCGGCGGACTGACGCTCGGCGGCGGAATCGGCTACCTGACCCGCCGTTTCGGTCTCACCGTGGATAACCTGCTCAGCGCCGATGTCGTCCTCGCCGACGGCACGCTGGTGACGGCGAGCGAACGATCCCATCCGGACCTGTTCTGGGCGCTGCGGGGAGGCGGCGGAAACTTCGGTGTGGTCACATCGTTCCAGTTCGCGTGTCACGACATCGGCGACCACGGCACCGTCGTCGGCGGGCCGGTGCTGTACGACCTGGAAGACACGCCCGACGTGATGCGGTGGTACCGCGAACTCCTGCCGTCGCTGCCCGAGGAACTCAACGGCTGGATCGGGCTGCTGACCATTCCGCCCGCGCCGCCGTTCCCGGAGGAACTGTGGGGACGCAAGGCGTGCGGCGTCGTCTGGTGCTACACCGGCGACCCGAACAAGGCCGACGCGGTACTCGAACCGATCCGCGACTTCGGAAACCCGCTGCTGGTCGGACTCCACGAAATGCCCTTCACCGCATTGCAATCCGCCTTCGACGGACTTTACCCGGCCGGATTGCAGTGGTACTGGCGCGCCGACTTCGTTCGGGAGATCTCCGACGACGCCATCGACATCCATCTGGAGTTCGGCCGTCAGCTGCCCACCGGTCATTCGACGATGCACATGTATCCCATCGACGGCGCGGCGACGCGGGTCGCCGAGGATGCCACGGCGTTCGCGTACCGGGACGGCGGCTGGGCCGGGGTGATCGTCGGTGTCGACCCGGATCCGGCCAACGCCGACGTCATCACGGACTGGGCCAAGCGGTACTGGGAGGCCCTCCACCCGACGACCGCGGGCGGGGCGTACGTCAATTTCATGATGTCCGAGGGTGAGGACCGCGTGCGTGCCTCCTACCTCGGCAACTACGACCGGCTCGCGCAGGTGAAGGCGAAGTACGATCCGGACAACCTCTTCCATGTGAACCAGAACATCCGTCCCGCGGTCCGGTCGGAGCACTAGGCGCAGCCGTATGGATCCGGGGCAGGTGTGGGCGGCTGCATGGCCCGTCCTGATCGGCGCGGCAACGGGCCTGCTGGCCGTCTGGGTGGTGCTGGCGCTCGTGCTGTGGCGATCGAGACCCGACAGCACCCGGATCGGGGAGACGATCCGGGTGCTCCCGGACGTGCTCCGTCTCCTGCGCCGCCTCGCAGCCGATCCCGACCTGCCCCGGGGGGTGCGCGTCCGGCTCGTCCTGCTGCTGGTCTATCTCGCGGTTCCGATCGACCTGATACCCGACTTCGTCCCCGTCATCGGATACGCCGACGACGTGATCATCATCGGCATCACGCTTCGCTCGGTGATTCGCCGCGCAGGTCCGCAGGTCGTGGCTCGGCACTGGCCGGGCACCCCTGAAGGCCTCGAGGCCGTGCGCCGGGTAACGTGCCTTCCCACCTGCTCGTGACGTCCGGACCGAGAGGATCCCGCCATCAGTACCTCCCGAGACGACCTGCCCGCGTTCACGTACCCCGAGGTGGGGGCGAGCCGCGACGTTCCCTTCCCTGCGGGATATCACCATCTGACCGAGCAGAAGGTGATCGGCTCCGGGGCAGACGCATTCGCCGCAGCCGCCGCCCACCTGTGTGCCTGGGGGATGCACCGCGACGCCGGGCTGGACGTGCGGGCCGACGCTCCGACGGCCTCGCCCGGCACGGCGGTCGAACTGCGATGGGGCATCGGTCCGCTCCGGCTGACGTTCTCCTGCCGCGTCGTGTACGTCCTCGACGAACCGCATCGCAAGGGATTCGCGTACGGGACGCTGCCGGGTCACCCCGAGCGCGGCGAGGAGAGCTTCGTCGTCGAACAGCGGCCGGACGGCACCGTCCTCGCGACCATCTCGGCGTTCTCGAAACCGGATCGGTGGTTCACCCGGCTCGGCGGGCCCGCCGGCCGGGTCGTGCAGAGGGTGATGACGCGCAAATATCTCGAGGCGTTAGCCGAGGCCGCACGGTAGGCCGGAGCGCCCGGATCACGTATTCTCGTGGTTGGACCGGACCGGACGGGACCTTTGCAGCCCGACTGCCTGATCCGATGTGTCTCACCCCTGACAGAGCTGGAGCCGCCGGAATGATGCCCGTACATCTACGCGACAGCGTGATTCCGAAGCACGAGCAACTCCGTGCCATCCTGCTGCACAAGTGCACCAAGGAACTTCAGCCCGGCGACCTGATGACGAGTGAACGAAAACTGATGCAGGACTACGGCGTCAGTCGCATCACGGTTCGTGAGGCGATCGGGCAGCTCGTCAACGAGGGCCACCTCGTGCGGGTGCGTGGCAAGGGCACGTTCGTCGCGCATCGTCCGGTGCAGTCGAAACTCCACCTGGCCTCGTTCACGGAGGAGATGCGGGCGCAGGGGCACAAGCCGACGACGGTGGTGCTCCAGAGCGAGGAGGACGCGGCGCCGGAGGCCACCGCGAAGGCGCTGCGCATCGCGCCGGACACCAGCGCCTATCACGTCAAACGGCTGCGGCTGGCGGACGGCGAACCGGTCAGCGTCGACGACGGCTGGTTCAACGCCGCGCTGCTTCCCGGCCTGCTGGACCTCGACCTCACCGGCTCGATCTACCGGGCGACCGCCGACAAGTACGGCATGCCGATCGACCGGGCGGAGCAGACCGTGAGCGCCGACGGGGCGAGCCAGGAGATCGCGACCCTGCTCGGCATCAAGAAGGGCGCCCCGGTGATGTACTTCGACCGGGTGTCCTTCAGCGGTCCCACACCGGTCGAGCACACCCGCAGCTGGTACCGGTCCGATCGCTACCAACTGCAGATGGAAGTTCAGGGGGAGCGGACTCAGCGCAGCGTCTGAGCCCGGCCGCCCCTCCGTTCTACGGCGCCGTCCAGTCGAACAGGGCGTCGCCGGTGGTCACGTCGGATCCGATGGTGTCGGTGGACACCGAATCCGGCTTGGAGTCCATGACGACGATCGGGCAGATGGCGGAGTGTCCGGTGCCGTCGATCTCGGTCGGATCGAATCGCACCACGGGATCACCCGCGTCGACGTCGTCGCCCTCCGCTGCCAGCAGGGTGAACCCGTCGCCCTTCAGCTTCACGGTGTCGATTCCCAGGTGCACGAGCACACCGCCGCCCGCCGAGCCCAGGATGACGAACGCGTGCGGGTGCAGTTTGAGGATCTTGCCCGGGATCGGCGCGAGCACGTCGAGGGCGCCACGGTCGCGCGCCGGTTCGATCGCGACTCCGGAACCCACCATCTGGCCGGCGAATACGGGGTCGGGCACGTCGGCCAGGGCGAGCACGCGGCCGGGCAGTGGAGCCTGCACGGACAGGCTCACAGGATGTCCTCGATGTCCTCGGCCAGCGTGTCCGCCTCGGGGCCGACGATGACCTGGACGACGCTGCCCGCCTTGAGGACGCCGTGGGCGCCTGCGGCCTTGAGCGCGGCCTCGTCGACCTTGGCGCCGTCCTTGACCTCGGTGCGCAGGCGGGTGATGCAGGCCTCGATCTCGACGATGTTGTCGGCACCGCCGAGGCCGCTGATGATTGCGTCCGCTTTGGACATCGGTTCTCCCTCGTAGTTCGTGTTCGAGCTGCAGGTGATGGTGCCGGATGGGTTAGCTGGATCACATTTGCCTGTTGACATCCTGTGCTCACCTGGTCAAACTAGCAACTGGTTATGACCGGACAGTACCCGTTGGGGGTGCTGGTCCACAATAGTTTTCCCGAAGCCGTACGACGCGCTCGCCGCCACCGGTTTCGGGACTCGCCAGACGCCGATTCGGCGACCGAAGCGCACACAGAGAAGGCCGATATGACTGTCGTAGACAGCCCGAAAAAGGAATCAGCGGTGTTTGCCGGGTTACAGCGCCTCGGGCGCAGCCTGATGCTGCCGATCGCGGTACTTCCCGCGGCCGGCATCTTGCTGCGGCTCGGCCAGGACGACCTCCTCGGCCGATTCGACTCGATGCACACCGCCGCGTCCGTCATCTCCGCAGCCGGCCAGGCCGTGTTCACCTGGCTGCCCCTCATCTTCGCGGTGGGCATCGCCATCGGATGGGCCAAGAAGGCCGACGGTTCCACCGCCCTGGCCGCCGTGGTCGGATACATGGTCATCAACGGCGTGTTCGAGGCCATGTCGCCGGTCGTCCTCGAAGGCAAGACCGATCCGAACGGCGACCAGGCGCTGATCAACTACGGTGTGCTCGCAGGCATCGTGATGGGTCTGCTGTCCGCGATTCTGTGGCAGCGGTTCTACCGCACCAAACTGCCCGACTACCTCGGATTCTTCAACGGGCGCAGGCTCGTTCCCATCCTCACCGCCGTCACCGGTCTCGTCGTCGGCGTCCTGATGGCGTTTCTGTACCCGGCCTTCAACTCCGCACTGACGTGGGTGGGCGAGACCGTCGCCGAGAACTCCGTCGTCGGTGGCGGCGTCTACGGCATGGCCAACCGCCTGCTCATCCCGACCGGACTGCACCACATCCTGAACTCCACCGTGTGGTTCCTCGTCGGCGACTACCAGGACGCGAGCGGCGAACTGGTCCGCGGCGACCTCAACCGGTTCTTCGCCGGCGACCCGAGCGCAGGCATCTTCATGACCGGCTTCTTCCCGATCATGATGTTCGCCCTTCCCGCTGCCGCACTGGCGATCTGGCGCAACGCCCGGCCGTCGCAGAAGAAGGTCGTGGGTGGGATCATGCTTTCCACCGCGCTGACGGCGTTCCTCACCGGCATCACCGAGCCCCTCGAATTCGCGTTCATGTTCGTGGCTTGGCCGCTGTACCTGATCCACGCGTTCCTCACCGGCACCTCGATGGCGCTCGTCAACGCGCTCGGCATCCACGACGGATTCACGTTCTCCGCAGGCTTCTTCGACTACGTGCTCAACTTCGGCAAGGCCACCAACGCGTGGATGCTGATCCCCATCGGGCTCGGGTACGCGGTCATCTATTACGTCCTGTTCAGCTTCGTCATCAAGAAGTGGAACCTGCGCACTCCCGGTCGGGAGGACGACGCGGAAACGAACACCGACACGAACGCCGACACGAACGCCGACACTGAGAAGGCAGGTCAGTGAGCATGGCTACACGAACGGTCCTCATCGGTTCCAAGGTCGGACTGCACGCCCGTCCCGCTGCGAAGTTCACTCAGGCCGCCGCGGCGGTACCGGTCGCAGTGCAGATCGCGGTCGGCGAGTCCGCGCCGGTGGACGCAGGCAGCATGCTCGCGGTGATGACCCTCGGCGCCGAATTCGGTACCGAGGTGACGATCACCGCGGAAGGGGAGGGCAGCGAGGAGGCCCTCGACCGCCTCGCAGACTTGCTCGCCTCCGACCTCGACGCCGCCTGATGTCGACGGCTACGGAAGTTCTCGTACACGGCCTCGGGGTGAGTCCGGGGCTGGTCTGCGCACCCTGGCTCTCGTTCGGGACACCGGTCGCGACGTCGGCCGAAGACCCTGTCGGCGAATCGATCACGGCCGAGACCGCCCGTGTGCGGGACGCCCTCGCGACCGTGTCCGGCGACCTCGAAGCCCGCGCCGCCCAGGTGGACGGCGTCGCGTCCGAGATCCTGCTCGTGTCGGCGGCCATGGCCCGCGACCCGGGAATCGTGTCCGCCGCCGAGGAGAACCTTCGCGCCGGCATGCCGACGGCACACGCCGTGAGCGTCGCGTTCGACGGTTACTGCGCCACACTCGAGGCCCTCGGTGGGTACCTGGCCGAACGCGTCGCGGACCTGCGTGACCTCGGGCATCGCGCGGTCGCGGTGCTTCTGGGAGTGCCGATGCCCGGCATCCCCGATCCCGGGTACCCGTTCGTTCTCGTCGCCAGGGACCTGTCGCCCGCGGACACCGCGATGCTCGGCGGCAGCGACGTGGTCGGTCTGCTCACCGCCGAGGGCGGGCCGACGAGCCACACTGCGATCCTGGCGAAATCCCTCGGTCTGCCGGCGATCGTGAACTGCGCCGACCTCGACCGGTTGGTCGAGGGAAGACCGGTGGTGGCCGACGGGACGACCGGCGAGATCGTCGTCGACCCCGGCGACCTTCGGCAGGCAGAGGTGGCCGAGCAGGTCGCGGAGGCGCGAGCGCGGGTCGCGGCCATGAGTGGACCCGGCCGCACCCGGGACGGGGCACCCGTCGGACTGCTCGTCAACATCGGCACCGTCGACGACGCCACCCGCGCCGCCACCGCGGATTCCGAGGGCGTCGGGCTGTTCCGCACCGAATTCCTATACCTCGGCAGGCAGATCGCGCCCACCCTCGACGAACAGATCGCCACCTACACGTCGGTGCTGGAGCAGTTCGCGGGACGCAAGGTGGTGGTCCGGACCCTCGACAGCGGCTCCGACAAACCACTGCCGTTCCTCGACCTCGGCGCGGAGGAGAACCCGGCACTCGGCGTGCGGGGGCTGCGGGTCGGCACCGTCTACCCGGACGTCCTGGCCACCCAGTTGGAGGCTCTCGGCGCCGCGGCGGCCACCACCGGCGCGGACCTGTGGGTGATGGCGCCGATGGTGGCGACGGCGGAGGAGGCGGAGGGCTTCGCCGCGCTCGCCCGCTCAGCCGGTATCGCCACGGTCGGGGCGATGATCGAAATCCCCTCGGCAGCGCTGCGTGCACGCGACCTGCTCGAGCACCTCAATTTCGTCAGTATCGGGACCAACGACCTGAGCCAGTACACGTGCGCCGCGGACCGGATGGCGGGCAGTCTCGCGCCACTGCTCGACCCGTGGCAGCCCGCCGTCCTGGACCTGATCGGCCTGGTCGGCGCGGCAGGAGCGGAGGCAGGCACACCCGTCGGCGTCTGCGGGGAGGCCGCGTCCGATCCCGCGCTGGCCCCGGTGCTGGTCGGGCTGGGCGTCACCAGCCTGTCGATGGTGGCTCCGTCGCTGGGTGCCGTGCGTGCCAGTCTGGCCGCCACCGACCTCGGCCTGTGCCGGGAGATGGCGGTCGCCGCACGCGGCGCACGGTCCCCGCAGGCCGCACGATCGGCGGTCGCCGCTCTCACATCCGGAGCGCCTCGATGATCCTGCGGGGCAAGGTCGTCGTGGAGGACGGCGTCATCGCCGACGGTGTGGTGGTCACCGACGGCGACCGAATCTCCTGGGTCGGGTCCGCCGTGCGGTACCGCGGAGAAGTGCCGCTACCGGAACCGAGTTCGTCGATACTGCTGCCGGGCCTGATCGACCTGCACTGCCACGGCGGCGCCGGCGCGGGGTTTCCCAACGCCGCCGCCGACGGGGCCCGGCGGGCCGCGGACCATCACCGCGAGCACGGCACCACCGGACTGCTCGGCAGCCTCGTCTCGGCAGGGGAGCAGGACCTGCTCCGGCAGGCCGGAATCCTCGCCGAGCTGGTGGAACGCGGTGAGCTCCTCGGGATCCACCTGGAGGGTCCGTTCATTTCCGGTGCCCGGTGCGGTGCGCAGGATCCCGCGTCCGTGATCCCCGGCGATCCCGGCCTGTTCGAGAGGATCTGCGATGCCGCGCGCGGCACCGTCCGGTCGATGACGCTCGCGCCGGAGACCGCGCACTTCGGAGAACTTCTCGCCGCGATGCGCCGGCGCGACGTGCTACCGAGCCTCGGTCACACCGACACCGACGCGGCGACCACGTCCGCGAGGATCGCCGACGCCGCCGGTGGCCCACTGACCGCCACACACCTGTTCAACGCGATGCCACCACTGCACCATCGCGCGCCGGGACCGGTGGCGGCATTCCTGGCCGCGGCCGGTCGCGGCGACATCGTCGTCGAATTGATCGCGGACGGAGTGCATCTCGCGCCCGAGACCGTGTCGATGGTGTTCGACACCGTCGGGCCCGACCAGATCGTCCTCGTCAGTGACGCCATGGCCGCCGCCGGTGTGACGGACGGCGACTACCAGCTCGGGCCCCTGGACGTGCGCGTCTCGCGCGGTGTCGCCCGGCTCGCGACCACCGACGGGTCCGAGGGGGCCATCGCAGGCGGCACCGCACGGCTGCTGGACGTGGTCCGCACCGCCGTCGTCGACAGCGGTATCCGACTCGTCGACGCCGTCGCTTCCGCCACCAGGACTCCGGCCCGGCTGCTCGGCCTGGAGTCCGAACGCGGCAGCCTCGCCCCGGGCCGCCGCGCCGATATCGTCGTGACCGATCACCAACTGCGCCCCTGCGGCGTGTTCGTCGGCGGAATACCCGCCGAACGGGAAGGACTCGCATGGAAATCGTAATCCGGCAGACGCCGTCGGACGTCAGCTCGACCGTCGCGGACATCGTCGAGGGGTACGTGCGACGCGGTCCGACGACGCTGGGCCTCGCGACCGGCTCGTCCCCGCTCGGAAGCTACCGGGAACTCGCCCGCAGGCACCGTGAGTCCGGACTGGACTTCTCGGACGCGCGCGCCTTCCTGCTGGACGAGTACGTCGGACTTCCGAAAACCCATGACCAGTCGTACTTCTCGGTGATCCGCTCGGAGTTCGTCGACCACGTCAACCTCGACACCGACCGCGTGCTCAGCCCGAACGGCGAATCGCCCGACATCGCCGAGGAAGGTGCGCGGTACGACGCGGCCATCGCCGACGCGGGCGGCGTCGACGTGCAGCTTCTCGGCATCGGGACCGACGGCCACATCGGATTCAACGAGCCGGGCTCCGCGCTGACCTCACGCACCCGCGTCAAGACCCTCACCGAGCAGACCCGCCTCGACAACGCGCGGTTCTTCGACAGCGTCGACGACGTCCCACACCACGTCCTCACTCAGGGGTTGGGCACCATCAGCGAGGCCCGGCACCTGGTGATGATCGCGTTCGGCAAGGGCAAGGCCGAGGCGATCGCCGCCGCCGCGGAGGGACCGCTCTCCGCGTTCTGCCCGGCATCGGTGATGCAGCTGCACCGGCACGTCACCGTCGTGATCGACGAAGCCGCAGCGAGCAAGCTGCAACTCGCCGACTACTACCGGTATGCGCTGGAACACAAGCCTTCCTGGCAGTCGTTCTAGATGACACCCGTACTCGAACTGGCGGTCCAGGACGTCGCGGGCGCCCGGATCGCCCGACACACCGGCGCGGTGCGCGTCGAGTTGTGCACCGCACTCGGCGCGACCGGCGGGTTGACGCCGAGTATCGGCATGATCGAAGCGGTTGCGGCCCAGGGGATCGCGGTGCACCCGCTGATCCGTTGCCGGCCCGGTGGATTCGTCTACGACGCCGACGAGATCGCCGTGATGGCTCGCGACGTTCGGGCCGCGGTGGGCGCCGGCGCGTCCGGGGTGGTGCTCGGTGCGCTCACGCCCGACATGTCCGTCGACCGCGACGCTCTGCGCCGCCTGCTCGACGGCATCGACCCGTACGCGGTGGAGGTGACGTTCCATCGTGCGATGGACGTCGTCGACGACCGGGCGACCGCCGTCGATACGCTCGCGCGGTCGGGCATCATCCGGGTCCTGACCTCGGGCGGAGCGCCGCGGTGCATCGACGGCCTCGACGCCCTGTCCGGCATGGTCGCCCACGCGCACGGCCGGATCCAAGTGATGGCAGGTGGCGGGATCCGCGTCGAGGACATCGCCGCGGTCGCGGGCACCGGCGTCGACGCCGTGCATCTCTCCGCCCGCCGCACCGTCAACGACAGCGGCGGTCCGGGCGGCGGGTCCGGCGGCTACGACGCCGTCGACGAAACCCTCGCGCGGGCAGCGGCGGCGGCGCTGGGGATCTGACTTCGACGGTTCCCTGTGGCCCCCTGTCGAGATCCCTGCGAAGTCTGAATCACTCGCTAGTCCACAATGCCTGCATGGCAGCGACGGGTGACGCCCTTGGCGGCCTTGACAGCGGCGTGTCGCGGGTCGCGACCGTTTTCGATACAGCGTTGTGCCCGTCGGTCGACGGTCCCTTCATTCGGCCCCACCCCAATACACATACGCGGGCCTTTCTGAACCGTCGACGCGGGCTATTGCCACTGGCAAGGGCTGTTGCTAGAATCGAACAGATATTCGAACAACCTTGGGGGAGGTTTGTTGTGGGGGCAGTACTTCTCGAGGAATTGCGCGCATTCACGGCGCGCCTGCAATGTGCCGAGACAACGAGTGGCGATGCGGGATTGGGCATCGATCTGCTCGATGCGATCGAGACGTTGAAGTCGGTCGGGTGTGCGGTGCAGGCGGTGATCACTGACGATGTCGCGACGAGTATCCGAGAGGACCGTAAAGCTCGGAGGCTCCCGCGATCCGAGTGGGCCCGGGGCGTCGGGTCGCAGATTGCGTTTGCGCGCAGAGAATCCCCGAACCGCGGCGGCCGGCATCTCGGATTCGCGCAGGCGCTGGTGCACGAGATGCCGCACACCCTGGCCCTGCTGCGGTCGGGTCGGTTGAACGAATGGCGCGCCACACTGTTGGTGCGGGAGACTGCGTGCCTGTCGGCCGCGGATCGGGGCATCGTGGACCGCCGGTTGTGTTCGGACCCAAACACACTGGACGGGGTCGGCGACCGCGGTCTGATCGCACGGGCCAAGGCGTTGGCGGTGGAACTCGACGCCGCAGCGGTCGTGGCCCGGCACCGCAAGGCTGTGTCCGAACGGCGGGTCACAACACGCCCCGCGCCGGATTCGATGGCGTATCTGAGTGTGCTGATGCCGGTTGAGCAGGCGGTCTGCCTGCAGGCGACCCTGGGGCGGGACGCGGACAGCCTGATCGCCACCGGGAACGGCGGTGGCCGCACCCGCAATCAGCTGATGGTGGACTTGTTGTTCGACCGGGGCACCGGAGCCGAAGTGACGTCGGGTATTCCGGTGACGGTGAACCTCGTGCTCTCCGACGAAACGTTGCTGACCGGCGGGCACGAGGCGGCGCAGCTGCAGGGTTTCGGGCCGGTGCCGGCGGGGATCGCGCGGCAACTGGTCGCCGACGCCATCGATGGAGATGCCGAGACGTCGTTGCAGCGCATCTACGCATGCCCACAGTCGGGGTCGTTGACCGCGCTGGAATCCCAATCCCGAACATTTCCGAAAAGCCTGCGAACGCTGATCGACCTGCGGGATCAGACGTGCCGCACCCCGTGGTGTGACGCCCCGATTCGACACCACGACCACATCCGCTCACACCGCGAATCCGGTGCCACCAGCGCGGAGAACGGGTCCGGGCTCTGCGAGGCCTGCAACTACGCGAAGGAAGCACCAGGCTGGACGGCCCGACCGGTGCACAACCCCGGCCGCACCCATCTCCTCGACGTCGGCACCCCGACCGGGCACCACTACCGATCAACCGCGCCACCGCTCCCGGCCGCGGCACGGCAGTCGGGAGTCGAGGCGGTACTCATCGCACAATTGCGTGCGTCTTGACCCGGCGGCCACGGGATTGGTCGTAGGGTCGTGTGCATGGCCAGCTGGAACGAGTTCGCCGAAGCTGCTCCGCGGATTGCCGCTATCTTCTCCCGTCGACATGCGGCGACCGGAAACCTCTGCATGCTCGGCACGCTTCGCTCCGACGGATTCCCGCGGATCAGCCCGGTCGAGCCGAGATTCTTCGAAAATCAGTTGTGGATCGCCGGAATGCCGAACACCACGAAGTTCCGGGATCTGGCTCGCGATCCGCGCTTCTGCCTCCACACCGCGACCGTCGACACCGAGGTGAAGGAGGGCGACGCAAAACTGTGGGGTGTCGTCGACGACGTCCAGGACAAGGCCCTGCACCAGCGTTTCGCGCAGGCGCTGTTCGACGAGACCGGGTTCGACATCCGGGGGGAGGAATTCGATCACTGCTACCGAGCCGATCTCACCGGTGGCTCGGCAGTGGAGGTCGGCGACGGCCACATGGACATCACCATCTGGAAACCGGGCGAGCCCGAGCACGTCGTGCGAAAGCACTGACTGCTCACTCCTGCCGCGACATGACACGGTCTGGACATACATGGACATCCAACTATAGGATGGGCTACATATTCGGAACTCCCTCACCATCGAGTAAGAAACGGGTTCGCACAATGGTTCAAGAGCTATCCCACTTCGTCGGCGGCAAGCGCGTCCCCGGTGCCTCCAACAAGTTCGGCGACGTCTACGACCCCAACACCGGTGAGGTGCAGGCGCGTGTGCCTCTCGCCGACAAGGCCGAGACCGAGGCGATCATCGCGAACGCGGTGGATGCTCAGCGGGAATGGGCGCTGTTCAACCCGCAGAAGCGGGCCCGCGTCCTGATGAAGTTCCTCCAGCTCGTGCAGGAGGAGATGGATTCGCTGGCGCGCCTCCTGTCGTCCGAGCACGGCAAGACGATCCCCGACGCGAAGGGCGACATCCAGCGCGGCCTCGAGGTTATCGAGTTCGCCCTCGGCGCCCCGCACCTGCTCAAGGGCGAGTACACGGAATCCGCCGGAACCGGCATCGACGTGTACTCGATGCGTCAGCCGCTCGGCGTCGTCGCCGGCATCACGCCCTTCAACTTCCCGGCCATGATCCCGCTGTGGAAGGCCGGTCCCGCGCTGGCCGCCGGCAACGCGTTCATCCTCAAGCCGTCCGAGCGCGACCCGTCGGTGCCGCTGCGTCTGGCCGAGCTGTTCCTCGAGGCCGGTCTGCCCGCAGGCGTGTTCAACGTGGTCAACGGTGACAAGGAAGTGGTGGACGTTCTGCTCACCGACGACCGCGTCAAGGCTGTCGGGTTCGTCGGCTCCACGCCCATCGCGCAGTACATCTACGAGACCGCCGCGGCCCATGGCAAGCGTGCGCAGTGCTTCGGTGGCGCGAAGAACCACGCGATCATCATGCCCGACGCCGACCTCGACGAGGTGGCCGATGCCCTTATCGGCGCAGGTTACGGCTCCGCGGGTGAGCGGTGCATGGCCATTTCCGTCGCGGTCCCGGTGGGCGAGGAGACGGCCGATGCGCTCGTTGCCAAGCTGACCGAACGGGTCGGCAAGCTTACGATCGGCCGCAGCGACGACGAGTCCGCCGACTTCGGCCCGCTGGTCAGCAAGGACGCCCTCGAGCGGGTGAACAACTACATCCAGATCGGCATCGACGAGGGTGCGGAGGCCGTGATCGACGGCCGCGGCTTCACCCTCGAGGGCCACGAGAACGGCTTCTTCGCCGGCGCGACCCTGTTCGACAAGGTCACCACCGACATGCGCGTCTACAAGGAAGAGATCTTCGGACCCGTCCTGCTCGTCGCCCGTGCCGCGGATTACGAGGAGGCACTCCGCCTGCCGACCGAGCACGAGTACGGCAACGGCGTCGCCATCTTCACCCGCGACGGCGACACCGCCCGCGACTTCACGAACCGCGTGAACGTCGGCATGGTGGGCGTCAACGTGCCGATCCCCGTGCCGATCGCGTACCACACGTTCGGCGGCTGGAAGCGCTCCGGCTTCGGCGACCTGAACCAGCACGGTCCCGACTCGTTCCGCTTCTACACCAAGACCAAGACCGTGACGCAGCGTTGGCCCTCGGGCAAGAAGGAAGAGACCAACCACTTCGTCATCCCCACCATGAACTGAACGGACCTCCATGTTCACCTTGACCGATGACGAGCGGGCGATCAGCGACACTGCCCGTGACTTCGCGGCCGAGCATCTCGCGCCGCACGCTGTGGAGTGGGATCAGGCCAAGCATTTCCCGGTGGATGTCCTGCGTAAGGCGGCGTCGCTGGGGATGGGTGGGATCTACATCCGCGAGGACGTGGGTGGGTCCGAGCTGACTCGTGTCGACGCGGCCCGCATCTTCGAGCAGCTCGCGAAGGGGTGCCCGTCGATCGCCGCGTACATTTCGATCCACAACATGGTCACCTGGATGATCGACCGGTTCGGCACCGAGGAGCAGCGCCGCGCGTGGGTGCCGGGGCTGTGTTCGATGGATCAGCTGGGCAGTTATTGCCTGACCGAGCCGGGTGCCGGTTCGGATGCGGCGGCGTTGAGCACGAGGGCGGTCCGGGACGGCGACGACTACGTCCTGACCGGGGTCAAGCAGTTCATCTCCGGTGCCGGCACCTCCGATGTGTACGTGGTGATGGCCCGCACCGGGGAGAGCGGTCCCCGCGGGATCTCGGCGTTCATCGTCCCGAAGGGGTCGCCGGGTCTGTCGTTCGGGCCGAACGAGGTGAAGATGGGCTGGAACGCCCAGCCCACCCGTCAGGTGATCTTCGAGGACGTGCGGGTGCCGGCGGCGAATCTGCTCGGGTCCGAGGGTGGTGGTTTCCGGATCGCGATGGCCGGCCTGAACGGTGGCCGGCTCAACATCGCGGCGTGCTCGGTGGGCGGCGCGCAGACCGCGCTGGAGCGGGCCGTCGCCTACCTGACGGACCGGAAGGCGTTCGGGTCGCCGCTGATCGACTCGCAGGCACTGCAGTTCCAGCTCGCCGACATGCGCACCGAACTGGAGGCGGCCCGCACCCTGCTGTG